>JANQLF010000306.1 GCA_028280785.1 Planctomycetota bacterium | reverse complement strand
CTTGCCGATTGCATTACCCGACCGAATTTTCAAGAAGCAGAATTGGAAACACATCGACAACAAATGTATGAACTTATCGATGCACAAAAAACGGGTATTTCTTGGCAGCAGCAAATACATGCACGCATGCTAAAAGCTTTATTTGCTGATCACTATGTCAGCCGACCGCAATATGGCAGTGTTGATACGCTCAAAGATATCAATGTGAAACTGTTGCATGATCAATTGCGTCGTTTGGTGAGTGGGCCGAATGTGGTTTTGACGATTTATGGATCTTATGACCAAAAGAAAACCAATGCATTTTTACGTCAGCACATTTCTAATGCGCGCTTGTTTCCTAAAGGGTCTGTATTTCAGCCTGTTGGTAAACCATGGAATGAATTTCAAACGCTCTCCGGCAGCATGGATGGTGATCGCCATGCCATCGCTATAGCTTGGCGCGCACCTTCAACCAAGGATGCAATGAAAGACCGTGTGAGCATGGATGTATTGGTTGCTATGCTTGGTGGCGCCAATGGTCATGGCGGCTTTATTGGTGAGGCTATTGTTAAAAAGAAGCAAGATCCATTTATATTTACAGATTTATTTGTCGAACGATATGATCAACGCGGGGTATGGGGTATCATTGCCCATGTTGATAAGGATGCCAAACCAGCTGCGCGCGAATTGATTATTAATGCGGTTAAGGGCGGTGTTGAAAATATATTTAAACCGCAACCCAAGCAGTTAGAGCAATTGTTAGATCAGGCAAAAGAAATCTGCAAAACTAATTTTTTACTTCAAGAAAAGAATCAGCATGCCGTTTCTGTTGAACATGCTTTTTCAGTATTGAAGTATGGAAATATGAATGAGTACACACAGTATTTGACTGTGCTTGGCGACATTACTATTAATGACATTAAAAAAGTGTCGAGGCAATATAATAGCACCGCGGCCTATATTCTTCAAATGGCACCGGATCAAGAAGCTGAAAAATTAGATAAAAAGATTGAAGCCGAGAAACCGAGCGAAAAAGAAAATTAATCGCGTTCAAACATTTCACGCAATTCTTCTGCGCTTAATGTTTCGCATTCATCATCTGGATCAGCATCGATACTGATAAAATTGATAGTCATATCACCAACTTGCTTGGCAATGTTGCCAGTTAAATGCAAGTCGGTCATTTCTTGTAAAATGTAATCCATGCTTAATCCATCTTTAATTAAGTCTTGGATACGTTCCATAGTTTCTTTGGCTTGATCTTCATCATGACCACCGAAGACGAATGCTTCACCTTGTGCATCGGGGAATTTTGCATTCATATCTTCAAGTTGAGGACGAATGACCTGTTCGATTATCTCATTGATAATGCGATCACGCTCTTCAGGCGGTAAATCATTCAAATCCTGTGGTATATCATCTGCCATAGCTAAATTACAGTATAGGCTAGATATGAGACAACGAAAGGCCTATATTTTGGCACTTTGAGTGCGTAAGATTCATAATTGCATATGTGCAGTGTAGTGTTGCTACTTAGCTAATAGATGTCAAAATGACTTCATTCATGAGTCAAGAAAATTCGCCTCAAGAAGATATAGATAAAACCATTCCAACTGACTTTAGTCAGGTTGGAGATGTTGATAAAACACAACCTACAAATCTAAACACCGGAGTACCCGGAAACCCAGATACCTTACCGACAATTGCGGCAAATTTGCAAGATGACGCCACTAAAACCTTGGCTGATATTGGCGGCTCTGCTGCGCCAACAGTTTCGATCGGAACACCGCAAATCCCAGGCTATGAAATAGTTCGCTTATTGGGTGAGGGCGGTATGGGTGTTGTTTATGAGGCCAAGCAAACGGCAATTCACCGAACGGTTGCGCTCAAGGTGTTGAAACCAGCTGTTGCAGCAGAACCAGAGTTTAGGGATCGCTTTTTACGTGAATCAGCTGCGGCAGGTAAAGTGACGCATCCTAATGTCGTACAAATATTTGATGCGGGTGAGGCGAATGGTCATTTATTTATGACCTTTCAAATGATTGAAGGTGGTGACCTTTCCGAATTAATTAAAGCCAAAGGCATGCTTTCAGAATTTAAAGCATTAAAAATTATCAAAGAATGCTTACAGGGGTTACATGCCATACACGAAGCCGGCTTGGTACATCGTGATATAAAGCCAGGTAATATTTTCATGGAAGATAGTCGTCGTCCAGTGATCGGCGATTTAGGTTTAGCGCGCCAAACCAGTGGTGATGATCGCATGACTATGACTGGTGCTGCGATGGGCACACCGTCGTACATGTCTCCTGAGCATATTCGCGGTGTCGCCGATATTGATATTCGTACTGATATTTACGCCTTTGGTTCCACACTTTATAAAATGTTAACCGGGGTTGAACCATTTCAGGGCGAAACGGTTTATGCAATTACCCATAGTATTATTTCGCAGCCAATTCCTGATCCTCGGGAAATAAATACATCATTGAGTAATCCAGCTGTTGGTATTATTCGTAAATCAATGGCTAAGGATCGCGAAGAGCGTTATCAAACGCCAGAGCAGTTTATTCAAGATATTGATGCTGCATTAGGTGGCCATCAGCTTATTCATGCTGAAGGTATGGGCACAATCGAAGGTGTCGAAAAAGCCAAGCCAAAGGAGATGGGCAAAGCGTCTCGTCCAACGGCACCGATGAAGCATGCAGGACCTTCACCATCGTTCTTAAAAACATTGGCTAAACCTATTGCTGTTGTTGCAGTGATCGCCTGGTTTTTGTTAGTCTTGGATTGGGTGCGTATAGATAAATCGAAATATGAACCCGACTGGGCCTCGCTGAGCAGTTCAGATTACCATGGAAATTTCATTACCTTGCAAGTGGGCTCACAAACTTTGAATTTTCGATATATCAGAGCTGGTGAAAAACACGGTGATGTCATTGTTGGTGCTAAAGAAGGAGCGCCACAATATAGAGAAGAAGAGGCGCTCAGTTTAATGCGAGTGCAAAAAGATTATTGGATCTCAGAAACCGAAGTAACACAAGCGTTTTTCCAAGAGCTCATGGATGATAATCCGAGCGATTATAATAATGCGTATTTTCCGGTTCATAATGTTAGCCACGAAGATGTAGAATCATTTCTCGAAAAACTCAATCAACGTTTTGATAAAGAACAGTATAAATCGCCATTTACTGCGCGTCTTCCTGATCAAATAGAATGGGAGCATGCGTGCAGGGCAGGCAATGAATTAAAGCCCTATGGTGATCAAGATGTTATGGATGCCATCGGGTTAAGTGCAAAAAATGAACTTTATCTAAAGTGGCTTGAATTATGGAGGGCGGAAGAACCGCTTGATCACATTGATCAAGAAACGATCGCTTGGGAATTGGTTCAAGAAGATATGAGCAAATATGGACCGCAAGTTGTTAAGAAGATGCAGCCTAACCGTTGGGGCTTATACGATATGATTGGTAATGTTGCTGAACTATGTAGCAATAGTTGGGATGGCGTTAGCGACAAAGGAAATCACGCCGAAGGGGATTATAAAATGGCTCATGGTGGTTCTTGGTTTGACCATCCTGACCGTTGTCGAGCAGCCTGCCGCATAGCGATTTTACCGAATGAGGGATCGCCCTTCATTGGCTTTCGCATTGTTATAGAAGTAGCATCGAAGAAAAAAGATTAGTCCATTATAAACGGCAGATGTGTTGTCGTCGTTCGATGCTGCCATTGCTGAAGACACCGATGGCATCAAATTGAATAGTATATTGATGGAGATGGTGAGTGCGAACGAGTGAACGAGCACTGTGACGTAAATGGTCAATTTTTTCTTGGTCGATACTGACGAAGGGTAAATCATTGCCACGAAAACGAACTTCGGCGATAAGTAAGGTTTTCCATCGACTACACACGAGGTCTAGTTCACCACCACCGCCAATCCAATTTTGTGCACACAGTCGCCAGCCACGCCGACGCAAATACCAAGCAGCGCGCTGTTCGGCCCATTGTCCTCTTTCTGCGGTATCCATGTTTTGCATGGAGCTTAACTATAGATTTTCAAATGAAAAATCCACTTGAGAAAATCAAGTGCAAAAAAACAGTGATTGATTAGAGTGCGCTTGTGAAAATAGGAAAGATAACGATTCAGGCATGGCATTGTTGGGTGGGTATCCCATTCCTTCTCTTGGCTTGCTTTGTCTTCTGGTTTTCGTTTATGAGGCTTGATTGGTGCCCTGATGTAGAAGTTCCAGAAAATTATAATTTCGAATCAAAAATACAGCATTTGCTAAAGGAAGAATCTTACACAAATTTTTACTCTGATAGAATTGATGATTTATATGAAAATGACTCAAGATTTATGTATGCAGTTGATGATGTGCATGATCGACATTCAGCTAATTATTATAATTTTGTGACGAGATGGTCTGCTGAGCAACAATTGTGGAAGTATTATGAAGAGGGAGAATTATACGAACGACTATCGGAAATCTCCAAAGAAATGTACCAATCTGGAGAGATGAAAGAAGTAATGATCGGTCAAAGGCATTATGTGCAAACTTGGATACATATATTATTATCTAAAACGTTATATGAATTACAGAAGGGAGATTTAATAGCCGCAAGTGAAAGTGCCAAACAAGCACGCGAATTCATATTTCAATTGTCTAAACGCACAACTCCTAATTGTGACAAACTCGTGGAGAATTATATATATATGACGATATTAGCAAACCATATAGCCGATAAAGATGTGAATAATCACTTAAATAGTCGGAAATTTTTGGATGATTATTTGGAATCGAGACAATCTTACGAATCTCTGCTACAGATAACGAGACGTCGTGCGTTAAGTGAATTGGATTATCTTATCAATCAGCCTCATAAGCCACGAATGCGCCAATTGCTTGATTCGTATTATTTTAACGAAGTGAAGTCAAGAGAGAATATAGATAAAGCCTATTACTACCTGTTAAGCGACACGCCAGGCGTTGAAAAAGAGTATTTTAAGCAACGCGTCGATGAAATAGTGAATAATCAAGAGTCGTTTATGGATATTGTAAATATGCTGGCCCATGAGGACCTTGCGGGAATAATATCATTTCAAGCATATTCTATTCCACGCGAGCTAAGTTACAACAATGAGGCAGAGAAATTAAAAAAGCAATTAGAACTGGCTCATGCATTTATAGAAGTGCAAGGTTTCATCCAAACTTCAAAGAATGCTCCAGAGACCATTCAATTGATAGAAGGATACACGGCTCCTGACAATATCTTTTACCAAAAAGTATCAAATAAAGAATGGTATGTGATGACGACCGCTGCCTGTGATATGAAGAATCCTTCGAATCATGCCGAATTATTTAACAACCACGCTTATTGGTTTTATAAAGAGTAATTAGTCAACGCTCATACAACGATTTTGTGCCCAGGCACGCAGGGCATTTATTTGATCGGCCATGGTATTGGCCAGGGCAGGCGATTCATCAAGAATGCGTATGATGTGCTCAGTTTTGAGCGCGTCGGCGTATTCGGTTTTTCCTGAAATAAGCGCATGTTCTAATTCAGCACCGGTATAACGCTCGGCATGATTGGCAATGGCAGAGGAATCTAGATCATTATTAATTCCGAGTCGTTTCATGTGTATGGTAATGATTTCTTCACGCGTTTGTTTATTGGGAAGATCAACAAAAAATATCTGATCAAAACGCCCTTTGCGCATTAATTCAGGTGGTAGTGCTTTGATATCGTTGGCGGTAGCAACGACAAAAACCGGAGTGGGATGTTCTTGCATCCAGGTGAGCAAATAACCAAACATGCGTCTGGACAGTCCACCATCGCTTGAAGTTGATGCGGCACTGGCAAAGGCTTTTTCGATTTCGTCTATCCATAACACCGCGGGCGACATAGCCTCGGCTTGCGCAAGCGCTTCGCGTAAACGGCGCTCTGATTCGCCTACATAAGAATTATACAGCGATCCGGCATCAAGACGTAAGAGCGGGACACTCCACGAATTCGCGATGGCCCGGGCGCAGTGACTTTTTCCAGCACCTGGTACACCAAGGAGCAACATGCCGCGTGGTGCGGGGACGTCCTTGGCTAATTGCTGTGGATTACGTTTAGCCAGCCATTGTTTTAATCGAGTAAATCCCGCAACATCTTCTAGATTGCTACTGGCCTGGAGTACTTCTAAATTTGTTTCTTTATGTAATAACTTATGCTTCGCCTTTAAAATAAATTCAATGTCTTCTTTATTAAAACAGTCATCTTGCAATGCCGCAGCGGTAATTAATTGCCGAGATTGTCGTTTATTGAGTCCGCGTAAATTATTGATAACTAATTGATAATCCGCCTTAGAGATATTAACGCGGCTTTCTTTACTCTCATGCAATTGGCGCAATGTTTCGTGGACAACTTCATGAAGCTCTTTGGCATCTGGCAGTGGGAGATCGACGCGCATAGCGTCACGACTAATTGATTCGGGGATATCAGAGCGATGATCAATTAAAATAACCGTCGAACGAAAACGACGACAATTAAAAATAAGTTCGCGTAGGCCACGCATGGTCACGGGACTTTCGAGATGATCGATGATATCATAAAGAATAATAATAGATTCTGCTGGTGCATCACGCAATTGATGCAAAGCAATTTCAGGTTTATTACTTTCTAATTGGTGATTGTGTTCTTCACTAAAAACACCAGCAACAATGCCAGTCATGACGGACCATGATTTAACATCGCGATTGAGTTTAATGCCAGCACTGACCACAAGACCAGCAGCTTCTTCTTCTTCACCCGTGCTAATATATATGAGGGGGTGTCGGCATTTTATCGCTTGAAATAAAGGATGCTTAGTTAGTTCAGCCATTTGGCATAAACTATCATTCAATTGCTCAAGTACTAGTTTGCGTGTGGTAAATTAATTGTCGGCGGCTGCAAAGCGACGGCTTTGATTTTTTTTCCAGCAGACATATTCGCGGTCGCCATGCGAGGCGAGTGCTTCCATCATTATATCGCAGCGGAAGCCGGGCAGTTTTTCAGGTAGCTTAGGTAAAAACCCGTAAACATCCTTGCAATTTGGTACAATATATTCACGGGTTTTATCGGCGAAGGCCCAGAAGAGATCTTCCTCTTGAGGATGCTTCTTTGGGGTAGTGATGATTTTGACTGAGATGAGTTGATCCCAGTTTACTGAGGTGATGCAACCGTTATCGCTGAGGCATTTAAAGCCATCTTTTGTGATGCGATAATCCATACCAATTTCACGCTTACGCAGCTTAAACCAATCTGTCCAACTCATTTAAATCCTTTTACCCTTCCTGATTGGGTACCCTTCAATCTACCAGTGTCTCACTCAGTTTCCACAGCCAAATTTGATTCAAACGTTACATTTCAGCCCATCTGAACAGGGATTAGTAGCATAATTGGTTACAGCACAGGTAGTTAGAGCCCCATTTTTGGACTCTGGTATGTCCTTCTTGGGCCACAGAATCTGGACCCATGAGTGTGCTGATCCTCATTAGAGAACAAAGAGAAGTGGCGGGTTTGATTCGCTGGGGTCAACGCTTTGCGCAAGCTCAAGACACTTCACTGCAGATCCTGTACGTGAAGCCAGGTTTGCAGAGTGAGGATTGCCATCGCTTACCAGTGGTGCCGGATGAAAATGAAGGCGATCCGATCATTCAGGATATTCGCGAAGTATTAGATGCCGAGCGGATCATGCGACAGGAAGAAGTCGATAGTGGGAAGATTGGCGAAACACATAAATCCGAATTACCAGGTTTGTGGCTTGCGGTAAATCAAAATCCATTGCCGGTGGTCTTGGAGCATATTAACACGCTCAATGCTGATATGTTATTGCTTGGAAAAACTGAGCACGGTAAACACGGACAACAAAATGATGTTGGTTATCAATTAATACAGCGTGCCCATTGTACCGTCATGGTCATGCGTCCAAATATAGATGCTGATCAGCCGTGTAATAATATTGTAGTGCCTATGGCAGGTGGCCCGCACTCAGCAGTGGCTTTGCGATTAGCCGAGCGCGTCGCACGTCAGCAAAAAGCCCATGTGGTGGCATTAAATATTCAACACACCGGCACTGCAGATGCGCAAGCCCAAGGTGAATTTCATTTACAAAAAATACTCGAAGATGCCGAGGTTGAAACATCACAATATGTAGAGGCGCGTGTAGAGGTCAGCGATAATATTCGCCAAACCATTAATGATGTGGTCGCTGAAAAATGTGATTTAGTAATATTGGGAACATCAGACCACAGTGCCGTTTCTAAAATGTTATTCGGCACAATCGATGCGCATATAATGGCGGGTGAAAATGCAACAGGCGTAGCGGTTATTCGCCAAGCTCGCCCTTTTCATTCGCGAATGCGCATTGCAGTTGAAAAAATTGCTAAGCAGCAAATGCCACCGCTTACTCGTGAAGAGCGGATAGAATTATCAGAGCGTTTATCAGACGGTAGCCGCTGCAGTATTGATTATGTAGCGATGATGTTTTTATCGACTGCAATAGCTGCGCTTGGTTTATTGCAAAATTCAACAGCAGTGGTTGTTGGTGCGATGTTGGTTGCGCCATTAATGACGCCAATTATTGGTGCTGGTTTGGGCTTAGTCCAAGGTAACGCGGTGTTGGTCAAGCAAGCTGCGAAATCGATTAGCATAGGTTTTTTAGTGGCTATCGCTGTTGGTGTGATTATTGGAATTATTTCACCAGGTGTAGTGATAACCAATGAATTGTTAGCGCGTGGTAATCCTAATGCACTTGATCTTGGTATTGCTTTCTTCTCTGGTATCGCTGCGGCTTATGCATTAAGCCGGCCAAATCTTTCTGCTGCGTTACCTGGTGTTGCCATCGCCGCCGCCTTGGTCCCACCAATCGCAACAGTAGGTATTTGTATATCGATTGGTGAGTATAGTAATGCGCAAGGTGCGGTTTTATTATTTAGTACTAACGTTGTTGCCATTATTATTGGTTCAGCGATCGTCTTACATTTAGCAGGTATTCGCGCTGCTGAATCAGCAAATATTTGGGCTAATCGCGTACTGCAAAGTTTACTCTTGTGTATTATTATTTTAGCCATTCCGCTGTCGTCAGTGTTCCTTGCTCGGGTAACCACACGCGAGGTTAAATCGATTGAGCAAATTGTAGAGCTACAATTCGAGCAATTAAAGCCATTCGATATTCAAAAGGTACACGTAGAAGAACATGACGAACATGTCGATGTGCGTATTGTGGTCATTAGCGCACAGCCGGTATCACAGGCTTTTCATAATGAATTGACTAAAGAATTGGAAGAGAGTATTGGTTCGCCAATTAAACTCGAAATTATGCGCCTGAGCGCTGATATCGTTTATTAATTCATCGACACATCGTCGCTCGATCGATGACCGAGGGCGATACGGACTAATGCCAGTTGGTCGCTGATATTTGCACAGTCAATAAATTGTTGCCGAATAACAGGGTCTGAAAAAAGCAGGTGGGCCATACGATTGAGTAATTCTTCGGCATGTTGGCAGGTATCGATGAATTGTTTAAGTTGATCACCTTGGACACCCTGTTGTTGCATGTGTTGATGAAATTCAGGAGCTAAGGTCAAAAGACTTTGTTGTAAGGCAGCCTCGCTCATGTCAGGATTAATCTCATCGAGTGTTGCATGAGCAAAGCGGAACGGGGAGTCTGATTCTGCCTCGCTTAATTGATAGCGTTGTTTGCCAAGAACCATCAAGGCGAATTCGCCGTTAGGTGCTTCCTGTATGCCTTGAATTTCGCAGAGCATAGCGTGTGCATGATAAGCGGGCTCGCCTTCATAATCCGATTCCCAGCCTGCTTGGAGACATGGGATAAATAAACCATCTTGTTGGTGCTCACTTACATATTTACCAAGGGCACGATAACGATCTTCAAATAATCGATAGGGCATATTGATAAATGGTAATACAACGTGATTGGGTAATGGAAAAATGGGAACTGGTTTATTCATTTGATTTATTCGCGTTGGGCATCGGTAATAGCAAAAAGATAATCGGGTGTATCAGGGACGCGTTTGAGTACGAGGTAGCGTGGTCCACCATCGTATTCGATAATCATTTCGACATGGCCATCGGGACTGTCTTCTTCGTGAATGCGCACATCAAGTTTAATCTTATTAGAATTTCGAGCATCCATAAGTGCTTGATGCAGACGGGCTGGAGAGAAGGAACGCCCATTAATTTTTTCAACGTGCATGTTTTTTGCCAGACCTGCTTGATAGCCGGGTCCATTTTTGAGCACTTTATATACTCGACCAGAATCGGTAAATCCTATGCCAATCGATTCAAAGGCGTTGCGATAGTAATAATTCAATGATCCGCTTGCTGCTTCAGGGGTATCTTCAAAGGATACTTCCCAGCCGCTATGCTTCATAAATGATAAATCATATTCCTTGTGTTCTTGGTAGACGCGTTTTTGAAAAAAGGCGTCCCAATCGTGACGATGGACTTCATTGAGCAGCACCAGTATATCTTGATAGGTAAAAGGGTTGATCGGACCAAGGTTCTCTTGCTTACCGAGAAAAGCTTTACAAAAATCATCAAGACTTTTTTCGTTGTTAGTTGCCTGGCGAATAAGGCAGTCAGCTTCGAGCCAAACCAAAGCGCCTTCGATATAATAATCCTGACCGCGCAACCACTTAGCCCAATTGTGACTGCGTGCGCGCAGTAAATACGAAGCGGTAGCTGTATCGGCTAAGCTACGCCAAGAACGACCGTTAATGGAACGCAGTGTGCTTAAATAATAACGTAACAAATCGCGAAAGTCAGATTTTTCGCGCAGTCCCGAGCGGACGGCGAGTACATTGCCTAAATATTGAGTAAGTCCTTCATAAACCCACAGCAAAGTAGTGTCTTTATTGTAATGATAGCTGTTGGTAAACATGCCAGCCGGTCGACGATACTTACCACACCACGAATGCACATATTCATGGGCCATAACACGCGTTGCCCCAAATCCGCCGGTGGGGAGATCCATGGCATTAACACCGTTTAAAGACGACGATAAATGCTCGAGACCTAAACGTGGTGTTTCATTGCTGCACATTAGTAAGAAATGATAGTGCGGATAATGCTCGTGGCCGAAGAGAAGGCGCGCCTCGGTAACCATGTGCTCCATGCCTAGTAAAATATCAATACTGCATTCTATGCTCGTAGCGTTGCTGCCAACAATGTGTAGCCAAACATCTTTACCATCTTTGTTCAACTGATGTGATTGATGGTGTTGACCGCAAATAACAGGACTGTCTATAACTTCGCGCAAGCTACTTTTTTCAAATAGAAAAAGCGCGTCTTCTTTTTCTTCATGCTTAAGGGCGGTGAATAATTTCCAGTTATCTGGTAATTGAATCTGTGCGTTAACAAAAGTTTCCTCATTGGAATATGATTCAGGATACAGTAAAATATTATTCCAACTCATGACACCATGTACGTGATTGCCAAATGAGTCGACGCCAACTGAATTAGTAGAGGGTTGATTGCAGATATAATCAAAAGAACAGCTGATTTGCGTGACGTTTTCAGGGACTGCTACTTGGAAGCGGCAGACATCACTTGGATCACGTTTCCATTCGAGTTTATTGCCTTGTTCATCGGTAATCAGTAAGCCTGCCATATTTTGTATGGCACCGCGTGGCGCATGTATGCCGGGTATCCATTTAGGAAACCACAAATAATTAAATCCGCTTTTGACAGGAATATCTACCGTACTGTGTATCAGGCTTCGGGTAATGTTGCGAGCATCAATATGAACGCTGAGTTCGATCTGTCGATCATCACTCTGTGTGATTTTATCATTATCTACTTGTGATTGGGGAATTAGCCCTGGGACCAATAATACACAGGCAAATACAACTAATAGGCAGGTTCGCAGCTTGGCATTACTCATTTTTGGGAGGCCTAGTCTAGACCCAAGCTCACAACTGACAAGGCAAGCCTAATTGGCTTAGAACGGTAAATCTTCTTCGTCTTGCACATTCTCTATGCGTGGAAGGTCACAGGCTTCTTCCATGGCTTCACCAGTAATTGAAATGGTGCCGACTAAGCGGTGATAGAGAGCCATGTAGTTACTGATGCATTGTTCGCCTGTATTAAAAATTGCTTCGGGATATTCTAATGAGGGAATTTCATCAATGAGATAATCGGCAACACTTAACTCCTGGCCGCCCGCATGTTCGAATGGATAATTCATGTGGGCGAGATTGGATTTGATATCGACTAAATCTTTGCGTACATTTTTCAATTGATCATTAACCGTATCCCAGAAGTGTTGGCTTTCAGCTGCTTGCGATTCAAAATAATGTGAAAGACGATTCAACCCACACCAATTATAGCGTAAACGTGTTATCAAATGAATGTGATCAGATAAATCCATCATCTCTTGGCGAGCAAACTGATATTCGGCACAAACCGAGGCACAATCTTCGATCATATCTGCTGCTTCAGGATGTTGGAGCATTTTATAGGTAATAGCGATGCGTTTAATTAACGTATCTTCCATCGGTTTTAATAAGGCACTTTGTGATTCGTGTTCTTCTTTGGCTTGACGCAAAGCTGATTGGATGCCAGCTGTGGTATCTGACGGAATTTTTAAGAGATCAAGATCAAAAGAAAAACCAGAGCGTTTTAATAAAAGGGCATCTTGTAAATCATTAATGCGCACATCGAGTTCATCAAGTCGCTTGCCAATTTTTGCAAGTTCATCAATTTGTTGTTGGAATGCATCATGGGTACGTGATAATTCACGTTGGAGTTTATCCATCGGAATGTCACCACTGACCGTATATTTCTTCATCGGGAAGAGCGGATTGTAACCCCACTGTCCTTGAAAGTAACGTTGATAGGCAGCACGATTGGCTTCTTCCTGTTCGACGTTGGCAATTAATTGTGAGGTTTCCATTAACATGCCAGCTTTAAGATCAATGTTATAACCATCACGGTAGAGCGATAAGGTCACGTTTTTACAAATGGATTCAAATTCACGGAATAAATCTGAAGCTGGTCGCTTTGGCATCAGCATAATGCCTTTAGAAATATCACCCATGCCATTGCGAATACGATCTGATGTACAGGGGTGTGAATCATATAAGCTGGTATTATGCGTCATACCCTGATTGATCATTTTCTTTTGAATATCTTGCGGAATGCGTTTGATATTATTGTAGACCAGCGCAGGAATATTATCACCGAGGCGTTTTTCACGCCATGCCTCATTTAAATCAGCCATCGCTCCTTGTTGGGCGTAGTCGATGACGGGGATGAATTTCAAGGTGTTAATAAAATCACTGTTACCGACCATATTCATGGCGTAGCGATCGGCATCGAATTCCATTTGGCGTGAAAGCAGGCTCGAAAATAAATGGGCAATATGCATAAATATCCATAGCACTGAACGACTCGTCCAAATTAATAAGCGAATAAAGCACATGAATAAAAATGGTAAAATATGAATACTACCAAGTGTGTGGGCGATGCGTTCTAACCAATAATCAAATCCATCACGCTGATAAACAACGCGAGCAAACCACATATTAACGCGATTGATGACATAATAAGCGCGCATGCCAAAGCCTTGCGAGAAGTGTCCGAATTCATGGGTTAAGACACCAGTTAATTGTCGCGTATCGAGACCGACGATGAGAGGTAGGCCTAAATGCAAGTCCAAGTCTTTATTAAAGAAACTTAAAAATCCATTATGAAAAGAAGCGGCAGCATTGAGCTGGCAATCAATATTGATGCGCTTGGGTTTTGGGGCACCAGTAATTTCACAGATTCGATCAATGTAGGCAAAGAAGATTGGTTCGCGGTGACGATCGAGCGTAATAGGTTTGTATTCGTGATCTTCGTGAGAAAAAATTGGCTTCACCAAAAAGAAAATAACCAAGGAGCCGATCCAGCCAGTGAGGCCAAAGCTTTCACTGGTTTGATAGTGATCATACATGTAATAGGCGATGCCGCCGATAAGCGCGAGATAACTCAATGGCATCAAAATCATTAACGTCGCACAAAAAAACAATGAGAAGCGATAGGTCATCGACGTCTGCACTGGCATCATTGGCGGGTTGAATGCCTTGACGATATCTTCGACATCAATCGGCTTGCGTTGTATACGCGTTGAAACTTTAGGTTTATTTCGTTTTGCCATAGGTCAGACGGGAGTACCTGTCGATTCTAGGGAGCTAGTATCGGCACTGCAAGCCCTGGTCACCGTTTTGTACTAGAAGCGAATGGTGAAGATGGCCTCGTCTGGAGCAGAGATAGGATCTCGTGCATGATCGTGCTGAGCACCTTGAACGCCAAATACAGCCATGCCGCAATGGGATTGCGTTATCTCTTTGCCAATATGGGTGATTTGCAAGAACAGACTCAGATCCACGAGTTCACAATAAATGACGATATTCCGCGTATTGCTGAAGAAATTTGCCAGCTCAAACCAGATATTCTCGGACTCGGTATTTACATCTGGAATATTCAAGAATCGACACAGCTCGTTCGTTTGCTGAAGCAGGTGCTGCCATTGTGTACGATCATACTTGGTGGCCCCGAAGTTAGTTATGACAGTGAAGACGAGGATATCTGTGCCCTTGCCGATCACGTTATCTGTGGTGAAGCGGATGTGGCCTTTGCCGAAACCTGTCAGGCGCTGCGAAAAGGAGAAACACCCGAGCGTTGGTTAAAAAAAGATATTCCGGACCTCAATAACATTGAATTGCCCTATGCTTATTATAGCGATGAGGATTTAGCCCATCGCATTATTTATGTAGAGGCCAGCCGCGGCTGTCCATTCACTTGTGAATTTTGTTTATCATCGCTTGATCAAAAAGTTCGTAACGTCGAGATGCAGCGCTTTTTTCCAGCAATGGATGATTTATTACAACGCGGCTGCACCATGTTTAAATTTGTAGATCGCACGTTTAATTTGAGTCCCAAGATTGCCTGCGGCATCATGGAATTCTTTTTAGAGCGTTGGCGTGACGGTTTATTTTTACATTTTGAAATGGTTCCCGATCGCTTACCTGATCAAATAAAAGAATTATTGCCAAAATTTCCGAATGGTGCCGTGCAGTTTGAAATTGGCATTCAATCGATGACCGAATCTGTCGGCCAATTAATTTCACGGCGTATGGATAAACAGAAAACAGCAGAGAATTTCAATTTTATTCGTCAGCAAACCGGAGTGCACGTTCACGCCGATTTAATTATTGGTTTACCTGGTGAGACCTTTGAAAGTTTTGCTGACTCGTTTGACCAATTATGGTATTTAGATCCTGGTGAAATTCAGGTAGGCATATTAAAATTATTAAAAGGGACACCGATAAAACGCCATCAAGAAGCTTTTACTATGCAGTTCAATGCGCAGCCGCCATACGACATTATTCAAAGCGAGGCTTTTCCATTTGCATTGATGCAACGACTCAAACGTTTTGCTCGGTATTTTGAAATTTTTTCCAACAGCGATCGCTTTGAACGCAGTTTGCAGTTAATTGTTGATCAAGGAACCGATGGTCCATTTAAAGCGCTGTTGGCCTTCAGTGATTGGTTATGGCAGACATGCCAACAAGTGCATGCAATTAGCTTAAAACGTCAGTATGAATTATGCGCTTCGTATTTACGTGAGTGCACGCAAGTCACGGAAGAACAACTGCTTAACGCGTTGTGCCAAGACTTTTTAGACAAGCGTAGCAACCCACAGCAATCCCCTAAGGGTCTGCCTGATTTTATGCGTCAGCGCGTTGATGAGCTAAGATTTCAGCAAAACTGAATCTTGGGCCTTTTTGTCCTGGAATTTTGAAATCATCTTGGATACTACCGCGTTAGGCTATTACGCGTGAGAAGGTAAACACATGAGAGAAGTGAAATCAAGCGATATCAGACATCAAAAAGCAGGGGCCAGTGTTGGACGCTGTGGTGATTGGCACATTGTTGCCCATAGTCACCCGCATTATGAATTATTGTATTTTATCGAAGGTGGTCAGCGCTTTCGTTATGATGGCGAATGGTATGAGGCCGGTCCAGGTGATTTAGTTATTTATGAACCTGGCCATATTCATGAAGAATTTTCGCTAAGCGAATCTATAAGCCAATATTGTTTACGTTTTTCTAAAGCTGATGTGCGCAATTGTCATATGAGCTTTCCTATCATTGATGGACCGATAGTGCACATGGGCGAACGCCATGAAGACATGTGCTTACTTATTGCGCGTTACTGTGCTGAATACCAGCAACCAGGTAGTCATCATGAAGTGTTGATGCAAAGTTATTTAATGCAATTTTTGGTAATGCTTGACCGACAATTGCATGGTGATGCGAAACCACGTTGGTTGGATGAAGCCGATGATTCACGCACACGTATTTATCAAGTGCTCGAAAAAATTCATCAAAGTGTTGGAGCCCATTTAGATTTAAATGATTTAGCCGCCTCAGCAAAAATGTCGGTCTCACATTTCAGTCGACTATTTAAAGACGAATTTGGCGAATCACCAAAACATTATTTGATTCGTCAGCGCATGGAGCGTGCGAAGATGTTGCTCACCGAAAGTGATGCCAGTGGTCAGGATATCGCGCGTCAACTCGGTTATGATAATATTTACTTTTTCTATAGGCAGTTTAAGCAACACACTGGATTGACCACGAGTGCTTTCCGCAACGAGGCAAAATCAGCTTAATAAAAAAGGCACTCTTCAGAGTGCCTTTTTTAATGTTCTGATGAATAGGTAGCTAACAGCTTTCAAGAAAGGCTTTCCCGTAATTCATGCCGGCCTTTTCACCTTCTTCAGTACCATTAAAGTTCTCATCCTCTAATTCAACGCTGATTTGACCTTCATACCCGTTTGCTTCGAGTATTTTAAATAATTCAACCCAGCGCATTTGGCCATGACCAGGAATGGTGTAGCGCCAATAGGCGTTACCGAATCCATGACCAGGTGTTTTGAGCGCTGCATGTTCATGACCACACTCGTATTGGTTTTCTGGATAAATCTCAGTGTCCTTGCCGTGCATATGATAAATGTGATCAGCAAATTCACGGGCAAAACGAATAGGATCGACACCCATACGAATGAGATGCGAGGGGTCGTAGTTAACGCCCATGGTCGGACCGACTTCTTTAAAAAACGCGCGGTAGGTTTCAGGGGCTACCACTAAGGCGCCATGAAACGGACAGCCTTCGATGACGATTTTAGCATCATTGGCTTCCAAGGTTGGTGCCAATGCTGAATACGATTCCACCATGTATTCCCAGTTTTTATCGTATTCGATGCTGGCATCGTCAGGTCCCATGACCATGAAGAAATAACGCGCGCCTTTTTTAGCCGCAGCTTCGACGTAAGCGCTGTTAACGTCGACAGCTTGTTTGCGCACATCTGCATCAGCATGGATCATTTCCTTGCCTTGCTTCAAATCGACTGAGCCAATTTTTAAACCAGCATCAGTAACTTGATCAGCACATTCGTCGGCGTTGCGCAATAAATCGACACAAGAGAAATTATTATCGACAGCATAAGAAATGATATTTGATAAATCTTTTTGCCATTCGGACCAGCCGATACGAAAGCCAATACCGAAGGAACCAGTGCGAGTTGTAGCTCCCATGGATAACTCCTTTATTAATTGTAGCGAAGGGATTTATTGAGCGACAAGTTCGGTAAGGCTGACAGCCCGACCGAGTTTAGCCGACTCATAAATCGCATCCATTAATTCACTTTGATGCACACCATTTTCTGGTGTCGTACTTGGCTCTGATTTGCCCATTAAAATATCAACAAAGTGTTGGGTTGGATTAACATATTCGCCAGTGATATCATTGCTCAGATCAACTTCACCATCTTTATCCCAGGCTTGAATGCGCTCACCGCCCCATGGGTCGATGACTACACGGCCATGTTCAAAGATAAATACCATATCGGCACCACCAGAAACACAGTTACCACTGACGGCAATGCTAGCGAGTACGTCATTGTCGAAGCGAATATTAATCACCGAGTTAATATCAACATCGCATTCAAAATTTTCGACGAATGCAGAGACTAATTTTGGAGAAGAAGCAACTGACCAGACTAAGCTGCATAATAAATGCGCGCCACTGTCATAAGCTTGACCACCACCAGAGAGTTCAGGTTTCTGGCGCCAGGTACCAGTGGTGCCCTTCATCCAGTTTTGCGATAAATAACCATTCACCATTTCTAATTTACCAAAGCGTTGCTCAGCGATGGCTCGTTTCAAAAATTGTAGATTTGGCGTACACGGCGTGTTGTAACCGATAATCATGGTTTTACCGCTGGCCTCAACTTTATCGCGCAGCGCATAAGCATCTTGCACATTCGTTACCATCGGCTTTTCAAGCAGAATATGCACACCAGCATCCAAGGCCTGACAGGCATGGTCATAATGCAAGGTGTGTGGGCTGATAATAATGACGCCGTCTAAATTTGATTCAGCATACATGGCAGCCGCGTCAGCATAGTGCGCAGGCTTATGTTTGGTGTCAGTGAAATGCTTTTCAGCAAAGGCTTCAGTGATTTCCGTACTCACATCACAGAGGGCAACAACATCGACATCGTCACCAGCATCTTTGAGTCGGTTTGCGTGGGCACCGGCCATACCGCCGCAGCCAAGAATTCCAATACGTAAGCTCATTGCGCGCTCCTCATTAATAGGCAATGCTTGAACGCCGCATTATATGTATGGGAAAGCATTTATCTCAATGCATTATTCTATGGACTTCTATGTACTTTCTTATTTCGGGGGCACAGCCCCTGAGACAACAAGGCTATATCAAATCGTCGAGGGGGATTTCGTACTCTGAGAGACAGAAATCGCAGATCGTCGGCACTACGCCCTTTTCATTGACCAATTCTTTGAGTTGGTCCTTGCCGAAGGCGCGCAAGGTGTCGGCGTAGCGTTGCTTGTTACACGGGCAATGGAACTGCACATCGTATTGGCGTAATTTTTTCAATTCGCCTTTACCAAATAATTCACCGATGACTTCTTCGTCATTACCTTTGTCATCAATGCGCACGTAGTCCTGCTTCGATTCATACAGTTCATCATAAACATTACTTAGATGACAATCAGGATGCTTATCAGCTGCAGGCAAACGCTCTAAATAAAATCCATTGGCGCGTTCAACAGTGTTTTCATTAATGGTAATGTCGTAACACATTAATGCCTGTACTTGTTCGCTGCTGCGTAAGTAGGCATTGCACGCGTGAATAAAACGATCGTGGTTAATGGGTACGGTTGATTGAAAGGGTTGATCGCTGCCTTCGATTTGTTTCATCACGGTTAAATTACCGTTGCCAATTAATGCATCACCGTCATCAACAGTACGAATTAATGCGCGTACATAACCCATGCCCATCGCATCGCAGCGAAAATCACGAATACGGCCGAGATCACATTGCACATTTAAGCTCAACATGCCGCGTCCTTTTAAACGCGTACCCATGAGTAGTGAAGCGATCATGCCTTTGGTGGCGAACTCTAACGTAGCACCACTTAGCTTGTGTTGTTGATGACCGACTAGTTCAGCAGTTGCTTCGCAGCGCACATAGGAGAGGGCGAAGCCATCATCACTGACAAAACGTGAGATATGGTCGGTCATGGGAGGCGGGATTCTGTGCTTGGCTGGGCCGTGTACAGGACCTATCATTGGTAACGGAGCACGTGATGCCGACCTACGTTTATGAAACCGAAGGCCACAAGCCCAAACGCTATGAGTTTTTCCAACGCATGTCGGATGAAGCACTTACTGTGCATCCCGAAACAGGTGAAACTATTCATCGGGTTCCAGCAGGTGGCATCGGCGTCTTAACTGGCAAGGGTAAAGATGAGGTTGTTGATTGTCCGAGTGGCGGCTGCCAAATGACCCGTGAGCAGCTCGATCAGACCGATTGTAGCAGTGGCTTCTGCGGTATGTAAGTAGTGTCAAAACTGTAGAAAAATCCCAAGTGTCAGCATCTTGGTTTTATACGTCTTCGTATACAATGCCCTGACGAGGATCAGTATGCGAATTATAGTCTTATTAAGTCTCCTAAGTTTCATCTGTGTCATTGATGCTGCGATTTATGAAGCACCCGACCCAACACCGACTGCTGAAGAGGTAATGATTCTCGAGTTAATTAATCGCATGCGCGCTGATCCCGTTGCTGAGCGTGATATTTTGGCACCGGAAGGTAGTCATCCGCAAGGTGTTCCAGGTAACGTTGATATAAAAATGTTTCGCAAAGAAATGGGCGAATTAACAGCCAAGCCACCGATTGTATTTAATTTATTATTATTAAAGGCCGCGCGCCGTCATAGTTATTACATGATTCACAATGGTCTTGGTCATGATGAGCAAGAAGGCAAAGAAGGTTATTCTGGAAAATCACCAGGTGATCGCACCCGCGCAGCCGGATATCCAGGTGGCGGGGCAGAAAATGCATTTCGTGATGCGCGTGATCCAGCGTATTCACATTTGGGATTCGTGGTTGATTGGGGTAAGGGTGGTCCTGGTGGCATGCAACCTGGCCGTGGTCACCGTAAAAATATTATGGGTAATCATCGTGAAATGGGTCCAAGCGCATTGCCACACAGTGGTCGTCTATCGGTAACCCATAATTTTGGTAATCGTCGCAGCATTCCACGTTTTGCTGGTGGCGTTGTCTATATTGATCGCAATCACAATAATTTTTATGATGTTGGTGAAGGTGTTGGTGATGTCACTATCGCTGCGTCAGGTGTCGATAAACCAGTAAAAAGCTGGAAAAGTGGTGCCTATACCTTGGAGCTCTCACATCAAAAAGACATTGTCGTGAGCGCCCAGTGGAATGGCATGAGTTTCGAACAGAAATATCCAGCAGGTTCTGAAAATATTAAATTTGATTGGCAGATCCCACCACAAGCAGAGCTTGATCGTGCCGATGCCTTGATTGCGGCAGTCAAAGCTATTCCTGCTGATACCAAAAGCAAATCAGATCAGAAAAAATTATTTAAAGCAACACTCGATTTATATATTACCAGCCAATCGTTGAGTTTAGACGAACCGCGGAAAGTAACGATAGCTTCATTAAGTAGTTCGGTTGGTGAAGAACTCGAAGCAGCAAAAAAAGAAGTGCGCGATTTATTTTCCAGTGATCCCAAGGATTTCAAAAAGGCTCTGAAGAAAATAGTAAAACCGTATAAAAAGACGGCTGCTGAAGCATGGTTTAAAGAAGCTGAACAATATAAAAACGCCAAGTACTACGTCGACAATTTTGAGAAAATAAAAGCTGAGATGAAGCCAGAAGTCTTAAAGAATTTGGAGACAGCACAGAGCCAAGTGAGCACGCGCGAGTTCAGCGCGGCCTTTGCAGAGTTAATTAAAGCAGCGCGTTCAAAATCCTGATTGTAAACGTCAGTCGAGAAACTGAGGATGCTTAATTAAAGCAGCACAGGCGAATAGCGTAGAGAAAACACCATGTGGATCACCTTTTGGTGCTTTACTATTTCGCCATGGTTCGGTTTCCCAAATCGGTCCAGGCCCCTTGCAGGCTTGATCAACAACGCCGTCAGCATCAACCATACTTTTAAGCGCATTCCACGCGTTTTTGATAACATGTTGATAGGTATCATCGATCATAAATGCGCTGACTAAAACATAGGCTTCGAGTATTAATGCGGTGCCGCTGGTATCAGGAAATGATTCTTCTGGTTGATCGACGAGTTGATGCCAAAAACCATCGTCATCTTGCAAGCCAGTAAGCGTATTTAATAAGGCAATGGTGAAATCTAATAATTCTTGTTGTTCTTCTGGCCATGCATCCATGAGCAATAAACAATGGGCCATGCCATGTAGCAACCAACCTTGACCTCGCGACCAAGTGCCTGGAGAAAGAGCGTCATCTGCTAACCAACCTTGGCCTTGATGATAACAGCCGGTGTTTTTATCCCGTAGAGTTAATTCATGAATGCGAAATTGATGAATGAGTTCATCAATATAATGACGGTCACCTGTTAATTTAGCGGCGCGTGCTAGGCGAATGCAATACGCCTGCAACATGTCTAAAAGCGAACCGGCAGGATCGTGTTTACATTTATGAATGATTGATCCATCTTTACGTCGTGGTGCTTCAGCCAACCAGTCATCAGTGCTTTGAATATGACTAGCGAGATAGGCACCTAATAGTCCACGGTGTTCGAACCAAGCGTAAGCTAGGTCATGAAATTGTTGATTGCGCCAATGATTAATTTGGTCAACGGCAATATTATTTTCCGCAACAACCTCTTCGCATTGTTTTTTGACTTCAGGGATGTGATCGGAGAGCAGTAATAATGCTTCATACGCTAATTGATTATTATAGGTATTAGCCGTTTCTTGACCTGCCAGGAATCGTTTGCCAATTTTTTGGGCAGTTTCGATTGGCATTAGAGTGCTTTCACATAGGCACGTGGACTCATGCCCGTTTCAGATTTGAACATCCGTGAAAAATGTTGAATAATTGGATAACCGACTGCTTGACCGACTTCGCTAATGTTCATATCGCGCCTATTAAATAATGTCTTGGCTCGGGCTATACGTAATTGGCGTAAATATTTCATTGGTGAGATACCATTATGATCTTTAAAAACGCGAGACAAATGAAAAGGACTTAATTGTACGTGTTCAGCTATTTCTTCGAGCTGAATATTTTCACCCAGGTGATCGGCTAAATATTTTTTAACGATACTATCTAAGCTTTGCACCTGTTTATTGCGTTGCGGTTGGTGCTTGGCCTGTTCCATGTGTGAAAAGGCTTGTAGTAATAATGCGGAAGCTTCGTGCTGGGCATCATTGCCTTTGTCGAGTAATAATTTAGTGAGTCGATCTAAAAAAGGACGCGCAGCTTCACAGCCATGAAATTCGTGTCTATCATCAAGACGCATCATTTCTAAATAGGAACTTGCCCAGGCACCATCAAATTCGACCCAAAAATAATTCCACTGTGCAAACTGTGGATCCCAGGTGTAGGTATAGGTTTTATTTCGCGGAAAAATCCATGCGCTATTTTCCTCTGCGTAAATAACATCGTCATTAACTTTACCAGTTGCTCGGCCAGTGGTGGTGAACATCAATAAGTGATAGCGGTGGCCACGGCGCAGCAGCCGCGAATCGCCCCGCCAAATCTGCGATCCAATCGAAGCGACGTAGAAGCGCTCGAATTCAAAGGGCGTGGGGGCTGTATGGAATCCGTAGGTGTCTGGCATAGCAAGAATTGATAAGTTTTTGACAGTTTATGATCAGAAATAGGGGGAGAAAGCGGAAATTAGGCGATATCATGTCTCGGTTAGCCACGCAGTGCTGAAATCGAGCATAAAAATTTCAATAAAGGGGATTCGATGGCTGACACCTTCAAAGTAATGGCCTTTGGCGCTCATCCTGATGACTGTGAGATCAAAGCATCCGGTATCGCTAGTAAGTGGGTCAATGACGGCCATGAAGTGTGCTTTTGCAGCGTCACCAATGGTCAAAGCGGTCATCATACCTTGAAGCCTGAAGAAGCTGCGGCTGAACGTCTGATAGAGGCGCGGGTTTCGGCAGAAAAAATTGGCGTCAAAAGTTTGGTTCTTGGTGAGCCCGATGGTTATTTAATGCCATCACTCGAAGCACGCGCTAAAGTTATTACTGCTATTCGCGAATTTAAACCTGATTTAATTCTGACCCATCGACCAAATGATTACCACCCTGACCATCGCTATACGTCGCAGTTGGTTCAAGATGCTGCCTATACGGTGCAGGTGCCAAACATTGTTCCCGAAGCAGCGCCGCTCGATCATAATCCTGTGATCGCTTATTTTTCAGATAATTTTCAAAAACCACATCCCTTTGTTGCCGATGTCATCATTCAAGTTGATGATGCCAAAGAACACATTCTCGATGTGTTGATGGAACATAAGAGTCAGTTTTTCGGCTGGTTGCCGCATATTGCACAATATGAGATTCCTGTTCCGGATTCAGATGACGAACGCCGCGAATGGTTGTGGAATTATGTCGAAGAACGTTTTACCAACACCACCGAACGCTTTGCTGATTTAGTGAAGCAACGCTACGGTAATAAAGAAGTAAAATACACCGAAGCTTTTGAAGGCTGCGAATATGGCAGCCCACTTGACCAAGAACAAATCGAGCGCTTTTTTGGCGCCTACTAATAAAGGAATAGAATATGCGCATTGGTATATGCTCATTTAGTTTTCACCGTTTACTCGCCGCTGGCAAACAAGATATTTTTCAGTTCATCAAGGACTGTAAAGAATTAGGTTGCACCCAACTTGACCCATGGTGTGCACATTTAGCGCCTTTGCGTGATGGTGATAATATTATTCACGCTGGTCATAATCCAAACGCAGCAAAATTGGAAGCTGGTGAGGATGCGTACATCGACCAAGTAAAAGCCGCTGCTAAAGAAGCTGGTCTGCCATTTGGTATTATCGCAGTTGATGGCGCACATATTTATGACGAGGATCCTGCAGTACGTGATGCTCATCGTAAACTGGCTTATCGTTGGATTGATAT
This sequence comes from Planctomycetota bacterium, assembly GCA_028280785.1. Taxonomy (GTDB): domain Bacteria; phylum Planctomycetota; class UBA11346; order UBA11346; family UBA11346; genus JANQLF01. The sequence continues at coordinate 24,069 of JANQLF010000306.1, read as the reverse complement.
TGCTGGTAAATTAGATGCGGAATACGTACGTATCGACGCTGGTGGTCCAGAAGACATGCCAGACGATGTGTTTGCAATAATTAAAGACGGTTACAACGACATTATTGCATATGCTAAAGAACGCGGTGTCAAAGTATTAACAGAAAACCACTTTGGTCCGTCGATTCATCCGGAAAACGTGGTCAAGCTCTGTGAAGAAATTGACGGTCTTGGTTTATTATTCGATACCAATAACTGGGATAAATCGAAGCAAATTAAGGCATGGGAAATGTGCGCTAAATACGCACAGGCGACCCATATCAAAACCTTTGAGTTCGACGCAGATGGTAAAGAGCCAAGCATCGATCTTGAATATGCATTTAAATTATTAAACGAAGCTGGTTTTAATGGCTGTTGGGGTGTCGAGTCGGTACCCAAAGACGGCGAAGAAATGGCCGCAGCCGATAAAACCATCGCTATGATTAAAGAATACGCAGCTTAAACAGACACAGAAAAAGGAATTAACTATGCGCGCAGCTATGCACTCGTGGAGCTTTCGCAATCATTTTCGCGAAGACCCCACCTTTACGATAGAAAAAGCACTCGACATTACCGCCGACCTTGGTTTTACCGGCATCGAAATTATGTGCGGTAAGGCCAATTGTGGTAATGACAACTTTACATCCGATGATCCAGATTATTTAAAAGGCGTTCTCGATTACGCTGCTAAAAAGGGCATCGATGTACTCAGTATGGCAACCTATAATGATTTTGCCTATACTCCCGATGAAGATTGGCGTTTAGCCAACATCGAATTTATTAAACATTGGTTGCCTTTAACTGGTAAACTTGGCGTACCAAACATTCGCATGCTCACTGGTTACTACCAAGAGGGTGGCGATAAAAAAGAACTCGAAGCCATGACCTTGGCCGGTATCAAGGAATGCATTCCGTATGCCGAAGAAGCTGGTGTGAATATGGCTATCGAAAATCACAATTCGATATTTTTCGAAGCTGATGATTTGCTGAATTTAATTGAAGAATGTGGTAGTGATCGCATGACCACCTGTCCTGATCCAAGTAACTGGAAAGCCAAGGTATTCTTCTCTGACGAAGTAACTGAAGAAGACCGCGAACATGTCTTTACTAGTGCGGCAAAATTAGCAACAAAAGCTACCCAGTCGCATTTAAAAATTAAAGGTGTTGAAAACGGTAAACTGCTTGGTTGGGGTGATGACATCGATCGCTTAATCGGCAGTTATCATGACGCTGGCTACGATGGTGCGCTCGCATTTGAATCCATCGCAGACGGTGATTTATTAGAACCTTTGGCAGAAGCGCGTGAAATTGTCGAGTCTGCCATCCAACGTGTATGTGCATAAGAGAGATAAACAAAAGGAAATAGCTCATGGCTAAAAAACAGAAACCCGTCAAAGCAGCAATGATAGGCTGCGGTAATATTTCACCTTCACATTTTAGGGCTTATCAATCGCTCGGTATTGAACTCGCAGCGGTCATGGATGTTGATGCTGATAAAGCTGAAGCACGTAAGGCAGAGTTCGGAACTGAGGACACAGAGATATTCACCGATCACAAAAAATTACTCAAACGCAAAGACATTGAATTAGTCACCGTCGCAACACCAGTTGCCTTTCACGCACCGATTACCATCGATGCATTAAAAGCTGGTAAACATGTGGCTTGTGAAAAACCAAGTACCTTGTCGATCAAAGAAAACAAAGCGATTATCGCAGCCTGGAAAAAAGCTAAGAAACACGTGTGCTTTTTTAGTTCACGTCGTCGCTGGGGTGCCTCATGCTTAGCGCGTGATTATATTAACAATGGTGACCTGGGTAATATTTATCGCGTTGACGTTACCTATTATCGCCGCCGCGGTCGTCCGGGCATCGATATGCTCAAAGATGCACCATGGTTTACCGAAAAGAAATTTGCTGGTGGCGGTGTGATCATGGACATGGGTCAATATTTCATGGATAATGTGTTAGACCTCTGTCATTGGCCAACTATTACGAGCGTTGCTGCGTCAACGTATCGTGGTCACGTGGTTGAAGAAATGTCGAAGGGTCAGGTATTTGATACCGAGGAACATTGTTCGATTCATGCGCGTACCAAAGAAAACTGCACCTTTACCTTTGATTTAGCCTGGTTCTCGTATCACAAACCAACGACACGAATTACCATACTTGGTGACAAGGGTGGTATCTCTATGTCAGACGAAGAGCCGTTCCTCTATATGACGGAACGTGGTGGACCATGGAATGATCACTACACCACCAGTACCTGGAAAGATACCGTTAATGGCAATGACCATATTTATCAGAGTATGATAGACGGTATTCGTGGCAAAAAAGCTGACATTGGAACTAATCCAGAGCAGGCTTTAGCAATAACACAATTAACGCAAGCGGCATTGTTATCAGCTGAGAAAAAACGCGAAATTAAAGTTACGGAATTGAAAGGGTAAATATGGCGGATTTAGGCGTAGGTATTATCGGGGCTGGTGGCATTGCTGCCATCAGCCATTTACCGGAAATAGCAGAGGTCAACGGATTACGTGTAGTCAATATGGCTGGACGTAAAAAGGATCGTTTAGAATTATTAAAAGAACGCTTTGATGTACCGCGCTATTGTCATGACTGGGATGAATTAATTGCAGATCCAGAAGTAGAGGGTGTGGTCATTGCATTGCCACATCCATTGCATGCTGAAGCAGCCTTAAAAGTTTTAGAAGCCGGTAAACATTTATTGATGACCAAGCCCCTGTGTGCGACTATTGAAGAAGCCAATCAATTGGTCGAGGCCTGCGAAGCTCATCCAGATCAGTGCGTTTTTATTCGCCCTGATTTTGGACCAGTTGATTATTCGATACGTGATCACATTGCTTCTGGTAAAATAGGTAAGGTATCAGGTGCGCATGCGCGTTATTCGCACGGCGGTCTGGAAATTTATTATGCTGGTATTGCTGAAACCTTTGGTGAGGAATTTGATAAAAACGATTTATGGTTTTTCGATGAGGGCGAAGCCAGTGTTGGCGCGCTTTTTGATATGGGTGTGTATTGCGTCAGTAAAGTGTGTGGAGTCATGGGTCGCGCTAAGCGTGTGATGGCTCATTTAACCACTATTGATAAACCAACCAAATTAGATGACGCTGCAACGGTGATGATTGAATTTGAAAATGGCGCGCTCGGTACGGCGGAAACCTCGTGGTGTGATCCTGCGCGCACTGGTTTTTTACATGTGCACGGTACGCGTGGTAAATTATGGGCACCAGGCAGTGGCGATAGCAAACTCGATTATATCGAACCAAGTTCCTACACCGATGAAAATGCTCATCAAGTGGTGACACCAATCAGCACCGGACAGGGTGAAAATCAACATGCGGAATGGTTGCGTTGTATTCGTGACGGCATCCAACCGCAGATTTCAAATATATGGTTCTCACGACATGTTACCGAAATTTTATTGGCCGCTATGGAATCACATGAAAAAGGCTGTTGGGTTGATATTAAATCGAGCCCAGAACCCCAGTAACAAATAAATATATTTAAAAGGAAAAGAAATGAAAATCGGACTCATTGGATTAACCCACGACCACATTTGGGGACACATCGAGCCACTAAAAAATCACAGTGATGTAGAAATCGTTGCTGCAGCTGATCCTAACCAACCACTCTTGGATAAAGTCAGTGAACAAACAGGCTGCAAGACTTACACTGATTATAAAGAATTACTCAGTACCGAGTCTTTAGACGCCGCTTACGTCTTTGCTGATAATAAAGGTGGCGCTGAAATGGCGACCGCTGCATTAAATGCTGGCTTGCACGTGATGATCGAAAAACCAATGGGTGCTGATTATGCTGGCGCCAAAGCCATGTACGATGCGGCGAAATCAAACGACAAACGATTGATGATTAATTGGCCAACGATGTGGTGGCCGCAATTGCAGCATGCTATTCAAATCGCCAAAGACGGTGCCATTGGTGATTTGTGGCAGGTGCGTTATCGCGCTGCGCATTCCGGCCCAAAAAATGAAGGTTGCAGTGATTATTTCTGTGGTTGGCTCTATGATAAAGTACAAAATGGTGCCGGTGCCTTTATGGATTATTGTTGCTACGGCAGCATTTTATCGCGTGTTATGCTCGGTAAGCCAAATGCGGTTACGGGCATCAGCGCACAGATTGATCCAAGTTTAGCAGTCGAAGACAATGGTGTCTTAATCATGCACTACGATAAGGCTATGTCGGTTGCCGAAGCAAGTTGGACGCAAATCGGAAAAATAACGGCTTATACGACGACCTTTTATGGTTCCGGCGGTTTATTGCTCATGGATCATCATCGCGAAGATAAATTAATCCTCGCCACCAAAGAAAACGGCGGCGGCGAAGCAGTCGACATACCTGAGCCAGCTGAGCATATGCAAAATGCGACAAACCATTTTGTGCACGGCATTCAAACGGGTGAGGCCTTTCACGATCTACTCGCAGCTGATACCAACATCGAAGCGCAGGAGGCACTCAACAAAGGCCTCGAGTCAGCAGAAGCAGGAAAACAACTGCCTCTGTAGCCTGTATTTTGCTTGCAAAAACAAAGTGGCATGATCAGACTTTCCCACCTTGGAGAAAGTCATGAAACTGCGTGGCGTTGCAAAATATTTAGATCGAAATGCTGTTCCTGAGGAGGAGCAGGTCGATCAAATGCCTGCAAACTTAGAAAAATGCAAATCACGCATCATGTATATCGAAAATAAAAGCGAGGGTTTAGAGGGTCCTGCTCGAATAGGCCGTGTCTATTTCAGCAAGAGTGGCAAGACCTTATATTATCGTGGCATGCGCTATCGAAGCCTAAAAGGTTCTGGCTTCAAAGCTAACTATTACCAGGTTGAAACTGGTGATGAATATTGGATTAGCGGTCCACGTAAAGATCAGCAAGACAGACTCTATGGTGGCCAGCTTGGTGTAGAAATTGATGACGATGTTTTAATTGAATATAATAAAATGATTAGTTAAAAATAGATTTTCGTCACAATATAAGCGCCCCTGGGAATTGCGAGTGACCTCACTCGCAGCGAACACAACTCTGCACGTGAAGACTCGTGCAATTCCCAGGTTATGTACTTTCCCTAACTATGAGTTTTGGCTCGAGTAATTGCGACACAGCCTTCTCACCATCAATTTTCTTAAGCAGTGTTTCCGCGAGTAATTGCCCATAACTTTGCTGTGGTTGGCGAATGGTCGTCAGTGTGGGGGACATCCACTGGCAAGCTTCGATATCATCGTAACCAATAACGGCGCAATCGTCAGGAACTTTGAGACCATTGTTTTGCAATGCAGACATGAGTTGAATAGCATCACGGTCACTGCAGCACGAAACTGCGGTAATGTTATTATTGTGTACGGCCTTGACTAATGCATCGAGTTCAGCGTGCAGGCAGCTCATCTTGCGTTCTTTGCAGAATTGCTTGGCAAAGCTGGCGCGTTGATTGATATCACCGTATAAACCGATGTGTTGATGCTGGCCTTGATGGAGATGTTCGATGCTTTGGCGCATGCCACATTCATCATCGACACTAATCCAGGTCATTTTTTTATTGTCAGTTGGGCCGTGTGAAAAGACCCAGCGATCATCCCAATATTTTTTTGCCGGACGCACAGGGCCAGCGCAGATAATACCATCGACTTTGCGTGCGAGCATTTCTTCAGTCGCTTTGTTGGCGCTGCGTTGATCTGGGCTGTGACTGACGATAACGCGATAATCCTTGGCTTCGAGATGGGTAATTAAGCCTTGAAGGAATTCACCCCAAAATGACGAATGCATCGAATAAGCAAGCACACCAATTAAAAAAGTTTGCTGCTTGGCTAGACCGCGCGCATTAATATGTGGCTTATAATTTAATTCTTTAGCAATGGCGAGCACGCGTTTGGTGCAGGCGGCGCTGACACGACGTTGTTCGCTTTTGCCATTTAAAACATCGCTGACTGTTGTCACGGAAACCTTGGCAGCAGCAGCGATGTCTTTGAGTGTAGTCATGTATCAGTAATTTATGCGAAGGCAGCTAATTGCTGATTTAAATACTCAGTCGAAATGCGTAAACGTTCGTGTAAGCCAGCTTCATCAATCTCTTCGCCTTTAATCCCTTCGATTTCCAGGATGTAGGGACCATTGTAGTTGGCTTCATTTAGCAGGGCAAATAATTCTGGGAATTTAACCGTACCTTCACCAAGCGCAGGGAAGCACCATTCTTCAAAGCCTTGATTGCTGTCTTTAACATGAACCGACTCAACGTATTGAATGATTTTCTTTAGTTCTTCAACGCCATCGACGTCTTTGTTGTAATAATGGATGTTGGCAGTGTCCCAGTTAATTCGTACCTTCGGGTGATTGATCTTTTCAATGCTCGACACACCAATGGCTGCATCTTTGACAAAGGGTGGGTGGGTTTCGAGAACGATTTTTAATCCAGCATCAGCGACGAGATCACCAGCTTGATGGAGGCGTTCGCAGCAGAGGTCGAAATCCTCTTCTTTGTTATTAGCTGAAACAAACATTTGCTTAGAATCAAATTGTTTTGCTGCTTCGATATCTTTTTTCATGTACTCTAAGCAGTCGGCTTGCCACACCGGAAAGTTAGCTTGAACGCTATAAACGCTTAAATCATGGTCAGCTAATTTCTTTATTTCTTCATCCATATCATCAGCACGTGGACGTTCTAAATATTTAATGCCGATTTCCTGCATATGCTTGTAAGCATTATCGGGAAAGGCGTTGTAATTGGCTGGGCGCATACAAATCGGATTCATAGGAGGACCTCGTTTTTTGGAAGGACAACTTCAAGAGCTGCAAGACCGTCCTTATAATCAACGGAAACCGGAGTGCCATCTTCAATTGACTGAATAAAGTGCGAAATCTCTGCTGCAAAGCCATCAGATTTTTCTATACTAATTATTTCTTCGTTCTCTTTGGTCTTATGAATAATTGAGTCGCCGTAAGAGAAAGTAAGTGACCCAGATTGGCCCATGATTTCTATCGAAGCATCACCATGGCCAGCGACCCACGAGGCCAGACAGGTGCCAAGGACGCCTGATTTACTTTGAATGGTGAGAATACTAGTGTCTTCAACATCGATACCGTCGAGGTGCTGACTGTGGACTAAATGTTGTTCAGCGATTTCACCAAATAAAAAGCGAAAGATATCAACAGAGTGAATGGTGGTGTCCATCAGCGTACCGCCACCGGCGATAGCTTTATTTGAGAACCAACGATCTTTCATGTAAAAAGCTGGTGCACAAAAGGTATTTTTAAACCAAATTATTTTCCCGATTTTCTCATCAGCAATGGCTTGTTTAAGATATTGAATCGCTGGTAAAAAGCGATGACGAAAGGCCAGCATGCATTGGCCTTTGCTTAAGTTTGCCGCTTCCTGGATTTGCAGTGCCTGCTCGTGAGTAGCCGCAATGGGTTTTTCACAGAGCACATGAATATTTTTTGTCAGTGCTGCGCAGGCAGTACCAACGTGAAAAGCGGGTGGGGTGCAAATACTAATCGCATCAACCTTGTCGAGTAAGCCTGCTTCGCTTGTGCAGACTTCTGCACCAAACTCCTCGGCAAAACTCGCTGCAGTTTCTGCATTCACATCAAAGCATGCACTGATGCTTAGACCATTTGTTTGATAGCCCTTGGCGTGGGCATGGGCGATGCCACCACAACCGACGATTCCGATACGCATAGCGTTCTCCTTCTGATGGGCGTTTTCCCTGATGCCCAAACGTTTGGGCAATATAAGTAGGCAGGGGTCGCATACAAGCACGATTCATCAGATCTCTCTGACATACATGTACCTTCTTGCAATAAATAGACTTAGCTAAAAAAGACCGTATTATTTTGCTCCCGCAAACGGAGTAAAAGTCATGCCCGAAATTAAAAATGTGCTATTTATTACTTCTGATGAAATGCGTTACGATGCTCCCTCACTGAATGGAAATCCGGATTGTAAGACGCCGCATTTGGAAGCATTAGGAAAACGTGGTGTCGTTTTTGATCAGCATTTTACCGTTCACGGAAAATGTGTACCGAGTCGCATTGCGATGCAGACCGGACGTTATTCGCATACCGACGCTATTCGCAGTGTGAATAAAACTAATCAATTGGCCAAGGGTGATCCGAATTTAATGGAGCATCTAAGAAAAAATAATTTCGAGACCGCCGTATTTGGATTGAACCATGTGTGGGATGAAGAGTGGTTTTGGGCCGGCAATGTAAAATCAGCCGGTGCGACCGATTATCATAGTTTCACTGATGGTTTTTTTAGTACATTTAATGATAAAGAATATTCGGTTCCAGAGCGGCAATCACCAGTACCAGCTTGCGCCAAAGAACTTGAAGCCGTGGATTATGTTGGTTGCATGAATAAAATGCCCGGTGATACCAGTCGTACTGATCAAGCTATAGCTTATCTCACCGAACAGCGTGATCGCAGTAAGCCATTCTATTTGCATTTAAATTTAGGGAAGCCACATCCACCGTATGGTATTCCTGAACCATATTATTCGATGTATGATCGAAATGAAATTAAAGCATTCCCGCATGATCTACCCGAAGGTGCGCCGATGCATTTGCAGAAGCAGCGCGAATTACGATTGGGTGATAACATCAGTGAAGAAGCGCTGCGTGAACTCCAAGCGATTTATTATGGCAGTTGCACATATGTCGATGATAACATCGGTCGCGTTATGGAAGCCATGGAGCAAGAGGATTTATTCAAAGACACCTTGATTATTTTCTGTGCTGACCACGGCGATTTTGCTTCGCAATATGGCATTAATGAAAAATGGGATACGGCGATGCAAGACTGCATTTTGCATGTGCCGTTTATTTTAGCTGCTCCTGGTTTGCCAGCTGGAACGCGTGTTGGTTCTTTAACTGAGCATGTCGATATTCCAGAAACCGTTTTGGAATTATTGAATATGGACGGTGATGAGCGTTGGTATTGGCATGGACGGAGTTTGCTGCGCGCCATAGAAGGCGAACGCAAAGACGCAGTCTTTGCTGACGGCGGCCATGAAGAACCGATGCGTGCACGCTTTTGTGGTGAGATGTACAAAGAAATAAATGGCATTCAAACCAAGCCAACTGGCGGTAAGCAACTCGTCTATGGTACGCATCCTGATACTATGGCCCGTGTTAAAATGGTTCGTACCGAAGAATGGAAGTTGGCCATTCGCGAAACCGGCGATAATGAATTGTATAATCTCAAAGAAGATCCGAACGAAATGAAGAATTTGTTTGGAGAGGAACAGTATGATAAGACTGTTATGGATTTGCAGATGAAGTTAATTCAATGGAGTCTGAAAACAGATACTGATCGTCCATACCAAGAACGAGTCATGGCCTAATTTTTAAAAGGATTTCAAATGTCGAAAATTAAAAACGTTTTGTTTATTACATCGGACGAAATGAGGGCGGATGCCATTTCCTTATTCGGCAATCCTGACTGCCAGACGCCAAATTTAGAAGCCCTCGCTGCACGTGGTGTTGCCTTTGATAATCATTTTACCGTGCACGGAAAATGTGTACCGAGTCGCATTGCGATGCAGACCGGTCGCTACGCACATACAGACGCTATTCGTACGGTGATGACCGATAATTTATTGCCCAAGGGTGATCCGAATGTGATGGAACATCTGAAGAAAAATGGTTTTGAGACTGCGGTATTTGGTTTGAACCATGTGTGGGAAACCGAATGGTTTTATGCTGAGAATAAAAAATCAGCCGGTGCCGTTGATTACCATAGCTTTACCGAAGGCATTTTTGGTGATTTCGAAAATTTCAGTCAAGAAGTACCCCCACGACAAACACCAGTGCCGGAATGCGCCAAAGAGTTAGAATCTATTGATTATAATGGCTGTAAAGAAAACCCGCTCGGTACGCACAGCGATTCACATCGCACTGCGCAAGCAGTCAAATACCTCAAAGAGGTGCGTGATAAATCAAAACCGTTTTACTGTCAGGTCAATTTATCCAAACCACATCCACCATATAGCATACAAGAGCCGTACTATTCAATGTACGATCGCGAAAAGATAAAAGCCTTCCCGCATGATGTGCCAGAAAATGCAACGCTACACATGCGTAAACAACGCGAATTGCGCTTAGGTAATGATATCAGCGATGCAGCACTACGTGAATTACAAGCGATCTACTACGGTAGCTGTACCTATATCGATGACTGCATTAAACAAATCATGGATGCGATGGAAGAAGAGGATTTATTTAAAGATACGCTGATTCTCTTTTGTGCAGACCACGGTGATTTTGCCTCACAATATGGCATTAACGAAAAATGGGACACCGCGATGCAGGACTGTATTTTGCATGTGCCATTTATTTTAGTCGCGCCGGGATTACCTGCTGGTACACGTGTTGATAGCTTAACTGAGCATGTCGATATACCTGAAACCATTTTGGAATTACTAAACATCGAGGGTGATGAACGCTGGTACTGGCATGGCCGCAGTTTAGTGCGGGCGATAGAAGGCGAACGTAAAGAGGCAGTTTTTGCCGACGGTGGTCACGAAGCGCCGATGCGCGCGCGTTTTAATCGTGAAGTCTTTAGCGAAAAGAATGGCGTGCAGATTAAAAATACCGGAGGTAAGCAACTCGTTTATAGCGAATTCCCGGACAGTATGGCCCGCGTCAAAATGGTTCGCACCGAAGAGTGGAAGTTAGCCATTCGCGAAACCGGTGGCAACGAGCTCTTCAATGTCAAAGAAGATCCGGATGAGATGAAAAACCTTTACGGTGATCCGCAGTACAATGACATCGTCATGGATTTGCAACGCCGACTCATCGAGTGGTGTCTAAAAACCGATACCGATAGGCCGTACATGGAGCAAGTGGGCGCCTAATTGCGTAGTGCACCATTGTAGACGGTTCTCTTCATCATCTGGCACTGAGCTCATTGTGTGTTAGTTTAATAACTCAAATGAGTGAGGGTCGATAATGCGTTTATTATCTGTATTAGTCTGTCTGTGTTTCTGCGTTGTTTGCCCAAGTGCCGAACAAACGCCGAGTGGCTTTAAAGGCAATAAGGATAAATTACACATTTATTTGCTCATTGGTCAATCAAACATGGCTGGGCGTGCAAAATTAGACAAGACAACTGAGGCGCCATTTAAAAATACCCTCTTGTTAAATGATAAAGACAACTGGGAAGTGGCGACACATCCACTCAATAAACATTCAACTATTCGCAAAGATTTGAAAATGCAGCGATTAAATCTCGGTTATAGTTTTTCTTTGGCTATGGCTACTAAGGATAAAAAGGTGACACTCGGTTTGGTGGTCAATGCTAAGGGTGGTAGCAGTATTAAATCCTGGAAAAAAGGAACGAAGTTTTATACAGAAGCACTGCGCCGTGCTAACCTCGCTCAAAAGACAGGCGTGCTCAAAGGTATTTTATGGCATCAGGGAGAAAGCGATTCTAAAGATACGGAATATCTTGATAAGCTAAAAACACTCGTAACTGATTTGCGTAGCGATTTAAAACAACCGCAGTTACCGTTTATCGCAGGCCAGGTAAACAATTTGCCACTCATCAATGATCAAATTGCTAAATTACCAGCATCCGTAGCGTTTACTGGTTTTGTGAAATCAGAGGGCTTGAAAGCTTATGATCGTTGGCACTTCGATACACCAAGCATGTTAGAGCTTGGCAAGCGTTACGCCGTTGAAATGCACAAGGTTCAAACAGCAAAGTCGAAGAAAAAGAAGTGATGTTCTGCTGCTAGAGTCGCATCATTGCGTTCGCGTGTACACAACACAGCACCGATAAGCCTCTGATCACCTATTCTGTGCTCTTAAGCAATGACTAATCTATTAAGCGATTAGCACCAAGAGGAGCTAGCTATGGCACATCGACGCACAACACGACGAGTGGCAAAACCGGGCGATGATATACATGATCAGCCGACTGTGGTTGAGCCGGATGAATACGAGTTTGAAGAACCAAGCCCACCACCGCGGCGTTCCGGTCGTGGGAGCGCGCTTAACCATGATGAAGATGTGCCGGTGAAATCAGGTAATTTCAAACTGCGTTGGTTCTCAGCGATGTTTGGATTTCTCGGGGCATGGATGTTGTTTATTGGATTGCAATGGGAGATCCTCGAACCGAGTTGGTTGGCGCTGTTTGAAGCTTCAGGTAATCCAGCTTGGCAGCATTATACCTTATTTGCATTGGGTGCTTTTTTTGGAAGTCTTGGTCTCTGTCTCTTTCTAGCTTTAATTGATAAGTCAGCTTTTCGCAATTTTATTAGTGGTACCGCCTGGTTTGCCTTGGTAACGGTGCTATTAAATTTGGTGTTTCTTTTAGAACCGCAGCCACCAGTTGATGTCAAAGAATCGATTCCTGCAGCGACGGAAATGATACGCATGTCATTGATGCCAGGTATCGCAGCGAGTGAACGTGAGATAGCGCAATTGAACGCAGAGTTCGATCGAGCTAAGCAGAAACTCAAAGAATCTGACGAGGAAATTAAAGTTCAAAAAGCCAGTAATGATGGCTTAGTGAATTCATTAGAAAATTCGAAAAAAGAATTAGCCCAGGCGCAGGTCAAAACACTCGCTGCTGAAAAACAACAGCAAGCCGATAAAGCAACCATCAATGAGTTAAAAGAAGATGTTGCCGCGTTAAAAGTGTCATTGGATGCGAAGGATAAAGATTTGGTCTCCGCCAGTGAAAAATTAACTGCAGCAGGTGAGGCGGCGGAAAAACATCAAGAACAATTGAATAAACGAGATGAACAAATCGAAGCCCACGCCAAAGAAATAACTGTGCTCAAAGAATCGCTCAGCAAAACCAAGAAAGAATTACAGCGCACTAAGGATATGGCAGCGATGGAAAAGATGGGTAATAACCCAACGCCATTAAAGAAGGCCCCGGGTTTGGAGTAATTCAAGCAAACGCTGAATCAATGATTTCATCGGCTTTTGCTTCAAGCACACCACAATCACGGGCGAAGTGTAAAATCGTATAGCGGTCGCGAATATCACTGGCAAAGCATAAGACTTTTTTCATAAAGGCTCGGTCAATGCCGTAGTGCTCGGGGTTGCATGCGACCCCGGCAGCTTGCAAAGATTCTAAAATAAAAGCATGTGGTTTTAAGTAATCATCTAATTGTGCCCAAATGCCATCCCATTGTGATTGAATATGCAGTAAACGTTCGTTTGCTTCATCAGCGCTGCGAATTTGTTTGCGTGCTTCAGTTTCAATGATTGGCCATAAATCGCCGTGCTGTTCTTGTAATGCTTCTGCACTGTAAGTTTTCGCAGTGAGCGTGCTCGGATCGATTTGGCTCATGATTTCATAGAGCTTGCTACTTAAGAGCGTGCCAAGTGCTACCTGAAATCCGTGCAAGTCTGGACAGCGACCTTGGCCATAGGCGGTCATATCGAGGTAATGGCTGATTAAATGCTCACCACCGCTGGCTGGTGCGCTGGAACCGGCAAGAGCCATCGAATAACCGGAGAGTATAATCGCTTGCATTAATTCTTTAATTGCACCTTTTTCATTCGTACGAATGCGGTCAGCTATCTGGATGCAGTGATCAATGGCGCTGCTGGATACCTGTCCTGGTAAATCATCAAAAGCGTCATCACGCACCAATGAAGATAGTTTCCAATCGCTGACACTGACAAATTTACTCAATAAATCAGCATAGCCGCTTTGAGCTAATGTATGCGGTGCGCCTTGTAAAATATCGGCATCACTAATGACCACTTGTGGACTCTGGCACGATACCGTTGATTTTAAATCGTCTATTAACAACGCGGCGATGCTGCTGGTATAACCATTCATGCTCGCTGCGCTTGCACAGGAAAAATATGTTTTACCTAAACCATCAGCGGCGTATTTACAAATATCATTAACGGTGCCGCTACCAATGGCCAATATGCCGTCACAGTCAGCAGCAGCTTCTTTGACCAGGTCGCATTTTGCTTCATGCGGAGTGAGGTGGTCAAACGGCTCGTGTTTTTCCAGCCCTAAGGATGCATGTATAAAAGGATGTTTCTGTAATGCAGTAATCGCTGGGCTGGTACAGCTTGCATCATAAACAGCACAGAGTTTTGGCGCATCACCCCAACGCGCGCTGACCCAATTTTCAATGCTCGCCGCCATATCATGTTCAAGGTCAATAAACTGCGTATCGATCGTAGCGCCATTGTAATTAATATAATTAAGTGAAGCAATTAATTCATGTTGGGTAAATCGTTCAATGTTGCGCTCTATGGTTTCTCTATCGATGTTACGTTTAGGCTTTTCACATATCAATTGCATAATATCAGGACGATTCGTGATGAGCCCGTGAATAGGAAACTGCAACAATTGGCGAGCCAGGTCAGGCTTATCTACCGTCCAAACTAAACATGGTAATGCTGCCAGTGTTTCGATTCCGAAATAAGTTTCATTAATTAAAGAAAAATGTGGAGAACAAAATTTAACACCGAATGCATTGGCTAGATTTGCGTGTTCGAGTAAATGTGCCTCTTCATCATGCGCTTCGCGACATCTATCGATGAGCAGCCCGTAGGGGTAGGGACATTCGAGTTCCTGCAATTGTTTGAGGACATCATGATTAAAACTTTTAATGATGACCTGTTCATCAACATTGTAGTGGTTCAGTCGTGCTAAAACTTGAGCCTCAAATCCTGGTACTTTAATTTCAATATCTAAACCAATTTCTCCGGCACAGCACTCGAGAAAATCATCAAAACTGGGAACATCGTGTTTTGCTAGCGATTGTAATTCGGGATACGTCAAATCTTTGACTTGTTTGTCATCAATATGGCCATCGTGAAAACAAACGATAACGCCATCTGCACAGCGATGGAGATCAGTTTCGATATACTCGCAACCCATGGCGATGGCATACTGAAAAGCACACAAGGTATTGTCTTCATGGACGATGTCGGATGCCCCACGATGGGCGATAATGTCTATATCTGCATGCATGCGCAGAGCTTAGCTCTCTGCCAAGCTATGGAAGTGGAGCCTGTATCTATATTCTACACCCAAGACCACAGGTAACGTCAGAACATATAACTGTGACGTCTAAATTCGTGTAAATTTCTGTTGGATACTGTGTGTAAGTGTTGTCATGACAAATGCCTAGCTTTCCGTCACATGGTGGGATGGGTATCGTTATCAGGGCAGACACACGCAAGGAGTTGTCGATGTTTGCTAAGAAAAGTACGTTAACTGCGCTACTGTTTATGGGATCACCATTTTTAATGGAATCGTTATGGGCTGAGGACAACTTGGCTGCAGTAGCTAGTGAGGTTATCTCAGCTGAGGTGGATTGGTTCGAGGAAATATTGCTCGGTGGTAATACAGCCATTGCCTTAGTCATTTTATTTTTAGCGATGATTGGTTTTGCGGTCGAGCGTGCCGTGCGTTTACGTCGTAATGCAATCATCCCGCACGATCTAGCCAGTCAGGTTCGCGACTCTTGGCATAAAGGCGAATTTGAAGACATTCAGAAAAAATGTGCAGAACAACCGTCGATACTTGGTCGCATGGTTAATTATTTAGTTGAGCACCGTGAAACCGAACCTGATTTATTAATTCCAGGTGTTGGCGATATCGGTGTGCGTGAATTAAAGGCACACAATCAGCGGGCATTTTCTCTGGCAGTTATTGCTGCGCTGGCACCCTTGCTCGGATTATTAGGAACCATGATCGGTATGATCGAATCGTTCAAATTGGTTGAGCAATATGGTGATGAAGGTGGTGCTTCGATGTTAGCGGGTTCTATATCGAAGGCATTGATCACTACGGCGCTTGGTTTGATTATCGCGATACCATCATTGATTTTGTATCACTTCTTTAAATTTCGCTGTAATCATTTGGGTAATGAATTAGACGAGGAGATAGAAGTCTTAATCAATGCCTGGTTACTGAAGAAAGCACCAGCAGCAGCTGCTGAAGAAAATGAAGACCTTCCGATTGATGAACTAGCGGCAACGGTCCAAGACAGTGATGATGCTGATATAGACACAGCAGCGGCGGTACCGGGCTAAGACATGCGACGCCTACGCCATCGTCAGGAAGAAGATGAAGCGGAAGTTCCACTTTCGCCACTCATCGACTGTGTCTTTCTCTTGCTGATTTTCTTTTTAGTGACGACTATGATTAAGCGTAAGGAGATGTTGATTCCAATCACCTTACCTGATTCAAGTTCAGCTATTTCTACCAAAAAGCTGGATGAAACGATCATCATTGGTTTAGATAAAAAGGGTCGAGCTTATCGTACGCCAACAAAAAATTCTGAAGGGGCAATTCAATATACGCCTATTGATGATTTAGTGGTCTATCTCAAGACTTTGGTCGATAAACATGGACAAGAGGTCCTAGATCGTCCGTTGCGTATTGATGCTGATCGCAATACACCATTTCAAACTGCTGTAGACACGGTTGATATATGTAAGCTTCAGGGTTTTAACAATGTTGGCCTGCGTACCAGAAAGATGAAACGATAATGCGTAGCAATCATGCAGAAGAGGATAAAGCTGAAGTATCAATGTCGCCGTTGATAGACTGCGTCTTCCTCTTACTTATATTCTTTTTGGTATCAACGATGATTAAAAAAGAAAATAAAGACATTGAAATTAATTTACCTGAGTCGGAATCGGCAGAAAAACATTTACCAACGAATGATCAATCAGTGATTGGCATCGATAAAGACGGTAATATTTTTTATGAAGGCCATGAAGCAACAGTTATGGAAGTTCACAACGAATTGCGCCAAGTGTCCATAGATACACCTGATTTACAAATTCGCATCGATACTGATGCCGAAGCGCCGCTGCACGTGGTTATTGAAGTTGTTGATTTATGTCAGTTTAATAATTTGAGCAATGTAGTTTTAAGGACCTACGATGAGCATTACAACCGACGATAAGCGCAAGGCTTCTTTGCCATTGTTAATCGTCACGGTGCAAGCCATCGTGGTCGGGGCCTTATGGTTGGCGCAACCCTATTTGCGCAGTCATATGGAAGTAGACAAGGCCGAGATAGCCAAACGCATTGAAGAAGTGGAAAAACGCTCGAAGGAACGCAAGGAAAAAGAAGACCGCGAACGCAAGAAGAAAAAACTGAAAAAAGAAGACGTTGAGAAGCTGAAGAAAGAAGCACGCAAGAAGAATGAGCGCAAAATTCGTGATAGAATCAAAGAAATGAATGAGATCCGTAAGGAAATAAAAGAAGAGAAACGTGATGTGCTTGAAGCGGTCAAGGAGGATGAAATTGCCGACGCCTTAGAGGATTTGACCAACGAATTACACAAAGATATTAAGGAATTGCAGAAAAAAGCAGAGACGATCGATCGAGACAGTCAGCACGAAAAGGCTGAGAAACTTCATAAAGAAACCGATGAACTAAAAAAGTTAGCCGACGCGCTTAAAGAAAATCCAAGTGAGGATGTAACTAACTTACAAGAAACGGCAATTAAAGCAGGAACTGTAGCGAAAAAATTACAGGATATTCAAGCCGAGGCGCGCAATAATCCAAGTGAGCGCAATAAAGTAGGTAAAGAACATAAGACCAAAGAATATCGCCAGCAATTGAATGATGTCAGTGAAAAACTCAATGACTTATCAACTCAAGCTTATAAAGAAGACTTGGATTTTAGCGATATAGACGAGATGATTGCAGATGATGGTATGCAATTAAACGCAGATGAATTACTCGGTATGGAATTAGATGAACTTTACGATGTAGCCCGACAGTTAGAACAAGAGATAGCTACAGATTTCGCCGCAATGCGCGCTGCTGAATTATCAGCTATTCAGGATACTGAGTTCAAAGAAATGTTTGAGGCAGTTTCGAAAAATCCACCCGAACGGAAAGATTTCGATTTCGAAGCAATGGGTGAACAACTGGAAACACTTGGTGATGTGGGTGAGTTTCGTGAGGAGCTGGCAGAGGTATCACAAGAAGTGCAGAATATGAAACAAAATGCGCAGAATATGCAGGGACAGGCCATGGGTTTTCAGCGCATGGGTCAGCAAGGTCAAGAGGGGCAACAAGGCAAGCAAGCTGCGCAGCAACAGTTGGCAGCACAACAGGCCATTGGCAAAGCTGCACAAATGCAAACTGGTAAAAGTGTGATGCTCGACATGAGTGCACAAATGCGCATGAGTTATAATATGAGTGGTGGCCAAAGTGGTGATACCTTAAATCCAGAAAACAAACAATCCGAAAGTATTTTAGCCGCTGGTAAGATAAAAAAGAAACGTATTCGCGTGAATACCAATAAAATAAAAGCCGAAGCTATGCCTGGGCGTAAATTTACTGAAGCGAGTAGTCGTAAGGGCTATCTCTATGTTGATACGTGGTATATTATTGGTCCGTGGAAGGTAGCTTTTACCCCACAGCGCCATGTCGATTGGAAGAAGATTCATCCACCAGAATATGAAATCGACTTAGCTAAAACGTATAAAGGGAAAAAGGGCAAAGAACTCAAGTGGCAATTTACCCAAAGTAATACCTTGCGCACCACACCCCCAGATGAGCAAAGAGATTCAACCTATTATGCCTACACCGAAGTGCATTTCGAAAAAGCTCAGGACATGCTCTTGGCTATTGCCAGTGATGACGCTGCAAAAGTGTGGGTTAACGATATTTTAGTTTGGCAAGATAACGGTTTAAGTGCGTGGTCACTAGATGAAGGTTTTCGCAAGGTCGCCTTCAAAAAAGGATTTAATAAAATCCTCATCCGCATTGCCAATGGGCCGGTGGTTTGTCAGTATAGTCTTTTATTGTGTCCACCCGACATGAAATGAAGTAGTACTAGTACTGGTACTAGCAGCTAGTACTAGTTGCAAGCACGGACATATGGAAAACCGATCTCCGAATCGGCTCGGTCGACTATGCTTAATAATGGGCTCATACTGATTTTTGAAAGAGCGTATATATTTGTCTATTCTAATTATCATAAGGGGCCGATTCGGAGATCGGCCTTCCATTAATATCATTTCTTAGAAAATCGTTTGTACAATAATGCCCAGGTTGCGAGAAAAAATACAGGTGCAATGAAGAGGGAGGACATCAAAGCAGTCATGCCTTGATTGGACCCTTCTTTGCCAAAGAACCCGGCAATAATAACTGTGGCAAATGGGATCAAGAAAAACAACAAAATCGAAGAGCAAAGCGATATGGCAAAGGCTCGTAATACAGCACCGGCATCTTTAGCCATCTAATAATCTCCGTGCCTCTGTGGCTCCGTGAGAAAAAAGAAGTTATTTTTTGATAAAATAAATGCCCTTCAACAGCAAGCCCATATCTTTTTTAACGCCAGCTTTCGTCACGGCGCCAAAATGGATGCCCCAAATAGGGAATTCTTGTTTGTCTTTAGGGATGCTGCGTTTGAGATCGGCGATCGGAATTTCAACATCGACGAAGGTTTTGGATTTTTGCAGTTGATGTTTGGCGTCGTAATTACTCAAACGTAGAAAATCAGATTGAACACCTTCTGCGCCACCAATACCCTTAAATTGTACAGCAAAGGTTAAATTAATATCACCTGGTCGACCCATGTGTAAGCAACGAACGACCATGTGGGTATGTTGCTTGGTTTGTACAGCAAACGGGGAGCCGTCCCAAAATTCACACCAGTTAATAATATTACCACTCCAGCCTTCGCCTTTAAGATGCATCGATACGTATTTGTTATTGTTTTTGACGCCTGGTATTTCCTTAACCGCTACGGTGCAGTTACTTGGTCCGCCACCCATTTTGCCAATGCCGTCTGGGCTAAAGATGACGCGGCCTTTCATCTTTTTTGGATTTGGCAATGGTATTTTCTCACCATCAGCACCTTTTGATTTTAATTTGCTTATATCAACTTTTTCTTCTTTTTCCTTATCGTCGCCTTCAGCTTTACCAATACGTTTCAGGGCATTGCGCAATTCTTTTTTCACCCACACACTTTCTTCGCTTGCCATTTGTTTTTCCATCCATGGCAAAGCGGCCTGTGCTTTTTCTTTCATTTTGCCGAGTGCTTTGGCTGCTGCTTTGCGTTCCTTGTCATCGCCATCTTTTAATTGGATGACAAGTTTACGCATGTCTTCGGGAAGATCAGCTAACTCTGCGCTGTGAAGACTGGTAAAGCAAAAAAGAATGAGAATGAGTATGAAATATCGCATGGGTAAAACCCTACCGGATGTTTAAATTTTGAAGTGTTGTAATACGCTACTAAGTTGATCGCAGCGCGCATACTAATCCGGACACCACATGTGCAAGCTGAATTCTAAGTCGTTTAGTAACCGCTATTACCACTCAAGATCAAGCTTAGCGCCACGATAGATGGTTCTTCCCTCTGCATTAGTGATAACAGGGAGAATCTGAATCGGGCCGGCACCAATACTTGTATGTTTTATGGTGACGGTACCGCTTGATTGATCACTACTAGCAACTGTAATTCCATGATGAAGGAAATTAATTTTAGAAAAATTGTCAGTATTTTTACAGGTAAAATTAATTGATAGTGTTTTGTCTTTTATACTAGCTTCACAGTGAGTTAATAATTGTTCGGTCCCAACATGCAGTGGTAAACGTAAGACGCTGCGCGTTTGTATGAGCGATTTATCTAAACATACGATCGATAACTCATTATACCCAGGTGGAAAAACTTTTGGATCTAGACGAAGAGGGGTGTTGCTGTCTCCGCTTACAAATGCGCTCCCATTTGAATAGGCAACGTATATTTTATAAGGATCTTTGGCATTCACCGTAACATTCACTGGTTCGGTCAATTCCTTTTTTGGAAAGTCTGAAACGCTGATGCTATTAAATGTGGCATAGGGTCGGCATAGTGCATCACCAATAATTAATAATTCATAGGGTGATGCGACGGATTGATAAAAAGATTCACCGAGTGAGCAGCCATTGATGTAGTGCACATATAAAAAGGCATTGGGAAATTTAAATTTGAGTGCATAAGGCTCGCTGATCGTTCCAGAGCTACCAGCTGCACCAGCACGTAACCATGCAGAAATCTTTGTTTGGCCTTGGCGATCAAATTCTGCACCCCAACTCGTCAGGTGCTCACCGATTGCACCTGGTAAAAAAGTGCTTCCGGAATTAGGCCAATCAAATGTGGCTATCCCCGCGTGAACGCCCATCACGTTTTTTGCGTTTTTAGGAATTGTCCCGCGTATAATTTGTGCATCGATGCCTTTTTCTTGAATCAATTTAGCACAATGATAAACGGCCCATTCACGAGTTTTAGAACGAATATCGCCATTAAGTGGGAAGTAGATCGAACCCTTGGGGTGGGTGCCATCCGCATCAGCAGCCTTTTGTAAATAAGATTTAATTTCATCAACGGTATTGCCTCGTTCACCAGTGTAACCAAGCATGGTGCTGATAACATAATTCATACCAAGATTAGGTTTAACGACCTGGCCCTGTTTCGTGAAACCAAAGAGTGCAGAAAATCCCATGCTTGGTAATGACACCAATGGTATCTCTTTAAGTTTTTTAATTAAGCTTTTAAAATCATCCCGTTCTCGTAATTGTTTTAAATCAGTATCACCTTGCATATGTGACCAATTAGTCCAGCCATTATCGATGGAAATATGTAATGAGGCTATGGCATCATCGAGTTTACCACACATTGCTTGAGTACAGGCCAAATTGTAATGGAGCGACGGATCGCGTGGAAATTTTTTGGCCACCGCCAATAAATCTTTTCTCGCCTGTTCCCAACCTGCAATTTCCCAATCGATATCCTCCTGAGATTTCTGCTTCTTTTCCTTTCTACGCTTGTTATCACGGATTCTTTTTTGGGCAAAAAACTGATCAATTGAATGAGTATCTTCAGCTGTCGCTTTCTTAATAGTAGGGTCAACTTTAATATCTGGTCGACTTTGACGAAAATAATTATTACTATTGGGATCTAGGAAAGCCTTTTCGTCATTAGCTGAAAATTTATATAAATAGGTTAGTCCGGTAAGCGATGCCTGTGGGTTAGCTACCCAATGAAATTTTTTAGCGTACTGTTTGTCAAAGGTGACGCGAGTTGGAAAACCACAAGAATAAGTAATGTAGTCAATTTTAGTCCCTATTTTCCTTTTTTGAATGGCTGCGAATATTGGTGTCAGTATATTTGTTCTGAATTCTGCAAGACTAATGGTATTTTGTTTCGGCACGTTGCTGAGATAAATAATGTTGCTATCAGGTATGTTTCGCAATTTAGCATAAAAATTAGCAATTTCGCGAGAATCAGGGTCATTTATATTGACGATAAGCGCAACGGCTTCAGGACCACCACCAGCATAGGCAAGGTTAAGGAACAGGCATAAACAGATAAGAATTTTCATATACGTAGGATAAGCGGATTAGACTAGGCGCAATTATTACTGGACGGAAGAATCTGCTTAAATTATGTCGTCGAATTTTTACGTTTTAAAAAATTAAGCGAGGCAATACAGGGCGATAGCTGCAACCATCAATAATGCAGAGCAAATTTGCTTGATGTAATCGCTGCGTGACCGTTGTTGTTCGATGTGATCGAATCCCAATTTAATAACTGCGAGGGCCATCAGTACTGAAAATGGTCCGCGCAATGATTGGGCGATCGCGCCAAAGACGAGACCGATCATCGCAAACGCGGTGAATAAACAGACCATGGCTCCGAGCCAGGTCATAGCATAAAAAAAGGAATCACGCCATGGCCAGTGCATTTCGGATGATGTGTTGCTATAATGTATAATTGGTAAAGCGATCAGCCCGAGCAAGGAAACCAGACTGTAAGAAATAATGCATATAAATACCGGTACCATCAACGGGACATCACCGTCACCGGTAAAAATAACATCACGGGTTAAGGTGATACCCAAGTCTGAGGAGGCAAAGCAAATTACTACGACCAGTGTGCCGCATATTGCCTTCCACGGAATTTTTTCACCAGATTGGGTTACCGCGAAAGCAGCAATCAAGGTTAAAACCACTGCGACAATTTGCATCATATTCAGCGCTTCATCGCGAACCGTATAGGCAAGGATCACTGAAAATATAATTTTCATACCCATTAACGGTGAAATGCGCGAAGCGGCGGCGTAACGAATAGTCCAGAAAAATGAAAATTGTGCACCAATATAACAAGCGCACTGAAAGGCGAGCATCGCGAACATGCTACCCAGGCCTTGATCTGGCTCTTGCCAGACGAAGGGCAGGGCAATCCAACAGACAATGCCCATCCATAAATGCGATACAATTAATAGATGTAATGGCGTGGTTCGACCACCATGTAAAATACCACGTGATAAAATGTAGGAAATAGCTTGTAAAAAAGCCGCAAGCAAACCAGACAGTACGCCAATCACCAGCATGGCGTTATCCTGTGCTTATTACTGAGAAGTCTAGCTAACTAAAAACGTATGTTACGAAATGGATGAAAATAATAACCGAATGATAATCCAAGTGTGGTCCCTTGAATTTCTCGGTCATCTTCTTCAACAATTGGTCCGGCGACTTGAAAGCGAAAGAACCAATCCTTATAGCCGGTTTCCAGGTAAGCACCGATGGATACGGATAAGGGGTCACTTCTTATGTTGAAATCATGGCGCGGATTACCGCCTAAATCGGTGAGTAAAACATCGCCTTCAGTTTTGAGGTAACCGATGCCCAGGGCAAAACCTGGTTTAAAATACCAACCCTCATAGTGCTTAGCGCCAAACATATAGAAAACGCTTGGGGCAATAAAAAATAATTCGCCTTCTGCACTGGTGCCCAAATCAACAATGTCATTGTCAATTTTTTGTTCATCCATTTCAAATTGAGTATAACCAAATACCGCTGAATAGCCCCAGCGCGATTCACCGAAATACGCATTCTCGAATCCAATGGTTAAAAAGGGTTCGGTACCACGTTCGCGAATAAGAAATCCTTCTCCATCGAGTCGATCATCGGTAATACGCAATTCATCCGAGCGCACAGAAAAACCAACGCCGATGATAGTCCGCCGAATCAGCCCTTGGATGAATGTATCGTTGTGAACCTCGGGGAGTGTTACA
>JANQLF010000304.1 GCA_028280785.1 Planctomycetota bacterium | reverse complement strand
ACTTCAGTGATTGCATGATAGGTATCGAAGGCGATGCGTAGCTGAGGATGGTCGGCTAAGCGAATGAGCTCGATCAGTTGTTCTGGCTTATTGGCGATGTGCGTGCGAAAATGGCTCATCGCTTCGAGGGCGATGATGATACCACGCGACTGCGCATGTTCACCGAGCTCATGCAATGCTTCGGCTGTCCATTTGTATTCATCAGCAGGAGGTCGGCGTTTTTTTACAACACCCGTGTGCCCATAGATTGCCCCGGTATAAGCAACCGCCCCAAGCTCAGCTGCTAAATCGATCTGCTGTTTATGCCAGGCCACGCCTTGCTGTCGTTGTGCTGCATCATCTGCACTGATATCTGCAGCAAGTGGCCACTCGCTGCCTGGGCTGAGCATCAGCGTTTGTTGATGTTCTTCGGCTAACGCGCGGCAGCGTTGTTTGTCAAAGTGTACGTCATCGCCTATGGAGATGTCTAAACAGTTTAAACCAAGCGCTTGGGCCTCTTCAAAAATCCAAAATGCATCATCTGACCAGTGATTGGTGAAGAGAAAAATATGCGCACCATATTTCATAGCTCAGATATCTCCGTGTGTGCGAGAAATGCAATCTGAATTCGTGTTTTTTAACGAAATCTTAGCATTCTCTCTGTTTTACTGAACAGTCGCGCTCGCTGATCCTAATTTGCAATCACTTGAATTGACACCAACGAAAAGCAATTTACAACTCGGCGTCCTCACCATAGCAATGGAGTTTTCATGCAGAACCTGATCTATGTTATTCCAATTATAGGCGTTGTTGCCTTGGTTTTTGCCTTCATTAAGGCCAAATGGGTTAGCGCCCAAGATGCTGGTGATGATAGCATGAAAGATATTGCCTCTTCAATTCAGGAAGGGGCAATGGCATTTTTGGCTCGCGAGTACAAAGTGCTGTCGATTTTTGTCATCATTGTCGCCATGCTTCTCGGCATTGGCAATATGAGTGGTGAAGATCGTAGCCCGATGATCGCATTGTCCTTTGTTGTCGGTGCACTGGCTTCTGCGCTTGCTGGTTACTTTGGTATGCGTGTGGCGACCAAGGCTAATGTTCGCACTACGG
Source organism: Planctomycetota bacterium (assembly GCA_028280785.1). Lineage (GTDB taxonomy): Bacteria > Planctomycetota > UBA11346 > UBA11346 > UBA11346 > JANQLF01. The sequence continues at coordinate 4,818 of JANQLF010000304.1, read as the reverse complement.
CCGCATCGCGCGGTGGACTGGCTTCTGGCTTCCAGGTTGCCTTCGCTGGTGGTTCGGTCATGGGTATGAGTGTGGTAGGTTTGGTTGTGCTTGGACTTGGCAGTTTGTTTCTTTTATACCAGATGATTTTTGTAGATGCTGGCATGGCTACTATTTTGAACACCTTGACCGGTTTCTCGATGGGTGCTTCTTCGATTGCACTCTTTGCACGTGTTGGTGGCGGTATTTATACCAAGGCTGCTGACGTTGGTGCTGACTTGGTTGGTAAAGTAGAAGCGGGTCTTCCAGAAGATGATCCACGTAATCCTGCGGTTATTGCTGATAACGTTGGTGATAATGTTGGTGACGTTGCGGGTATGGGTGCGGATTTATTCGAATCATTCGTCGGTGCGATTATCGGTGCAATGGTACTCGGCCTTGGTTTTACGGTTGCTGGTGAATCTGGTTTAATCGAACCAATTGCGCTGCCGCTCTTACTTGCGGCAGCTGGCATTATTTGTTCGATCATTGGTACATTTTTTGTCCGATTAAAAGATGATAAATCAAATCCACAGCATGCCCTTGATGGCGGTGCCTTTATTGCAGCCGCATTAATGGCTGGTGCAGCCTTTGGCTTGGCTAAGTGGTTGTGGCCAGAAGTAGGAGCAACCGTTGGTACTGGTGCAGAGGCGGTCACGGTTCATTGGTATCACATTGGCATTGCTACTATTGTTGGTTTGGCCACTGGTGTGGTTGTTGGTTTAATTACCGCCTATTATTGTTCCTTAGATAGAAATCCGGTAAATGGCATTGCTGAGCAATGTAAAACCGGTTACGCAACGAATGTGATTGCTGGTGTTGGACTTGGTATGCAATCAACCGCAGTACCAATCATTGCCATTGTGCTCGGTGTTATCGTCGCTGACCAAGTTGCTGGCTTATACGGTGTGGCGATTGCAGCACTCGGCATGTTATCCACGACTGGTATTCAATTGGCGGTCGATGCCTATGGACCTATTGCAGATAATGCAGGTGGTATTGCAGAAATGTCTAGCCAAGAACCTGAGGTACGTGAACGTACGGATAAATTAGATGCAGTTGGTAATACGACTGCAGCAATTGGTAAAGGCTTTGCCATCGGTTCTGCTGCGATGACGGCGCTCGCATTATTTGCCGCATTTATGCAGCAATCAGGATTGACTTCGATTAATTTAGCGAGTCCGCAAGTTATGGTTGGATTATTTATCGGCGGTATGTTGCCATATTTATTCTCATCAATGGCTATGAAGGCAGTTGGTGATGCGGCCATGGACATGATTGAAGAAGTGCGTCGTCAATTCCGCGAAATAAAAGGATTATTAGAAGGTGAAGCCAAGCCTGATACGGCGCGTTGTGTTGATATTTCAACCTCTGCGGCGATTAAACGCATGATGATGCCGGGTGCATTGGCTATTGTGACGCCTGTTGTGATTGGTTTCGGTATGGGTGCAGAAGCACTCGGTGGTTTATTAGCGGGAGTAACCATCTCTGGTGTAACGCTGGCAATCTTTATGTCGAATGCTGGTGGTGCGTGGGATAATGCGAAGAAAACCTTTGAGGCACCAGGCGGCTTCACCATGAAAGATGGCAGTGTTCATGAGAAGGGTTCAGAAGCGCATAAAGCAGCGGTTGTTGGTGATACCGTTGGCGACCCATTCAAAGATACCGCCGGACCATCATTAAACATCCTCGTTAAATTGATGAGTGTGGTTGCCTTGGTTATTGCACCGCTCATTGCTGCAGTTTAAGTTTACTTGAGTTTCACGAGCACCATCAGAGGATGGTGCTCGTGAGTGACGATAAAAAAACTGTTACGATTAAAGATTTAGCCCGCATTACCGGTGTAAGCACCGGTGTCATATCGGTTATTTTGCGTGGTGAAAATAAATCAAATATTCGATATAGTAAAGAAACCCACGATAAAGTTGTTAAGGCAGCAAACGAATTAAATTTTAGATTAAATAATAGTGGTAAGAGTTTAATAACCGGAAAACACAATGCATTGGGACTGCTATCACAAAATTGGTTAAGCGTTCCTCAAGATTATTACAGCGGTATTTCACATGAGGCACAGCAAACAGGCCAACTCATTATCATGGGTCACTTTGAAAAAGCAGCAGATTGTCGCATTGTACAGGAAGATATCGTTGATGGGCTGATCTTATTCGACGAATTAAATGACGACGTATCTGAAAAAATCCAACGCTTCGAGATTCCGCACGTCTGGGTGAATGTGAAAAGCGGTACAGCTTCGAATATCATTAGCTTTGATGACCAACAATGTATTCGTGATGCACATGCTTATTTTAATGAGCAGGGCTTTCACAATGCAGCGTTTTGCTATGAAGCGGATTATAAATCAGAACATATTTCGCTATCACAACGCTTAGCAGCATGTCAGCAGATGAATATATCCTTGTTGCCTGTGAGTGGAGAGGGGCAGGAGCATGCATCGCGTGAGCAGCGCTATGCATATTATCAAACGACGATTGAACAATATATTCAAGAACGCACAGCGCTTGATGCGATCATTGCACATTCAGGTTTTTTAGTTCCAAGTATTTATCGAGCCTTAGCACGATGCGATCGAGCGATACCTGGAGATGTCGCTGTTCTCGGCATTCACAAGCATAATCAGCACATAACGGTGGAACCGCCGTGCTCGGAAATGACGCTCCCACAGTTCGATGTTGGGCGTATGGCTGTTCAGCGATTACTGTCTCAGATCAACGGCGAAGCCTTAGCGCCTGCGGAGCCAATTCCCTACCATGTGCTCGAGCGCGCATCGACTAAGAAGTAGTATGTAAATATAGTTATAACAGTATCTTAAAAAAATAGGTGAAATATGATAAAACGTTTTATCATATGGGAATCTGGAGATCAAAATGAACGAGATCGTTGACCTACATTGCCATACCTCTGCATCTGGCGGAGCGATAGGATTCCCAACCGAGGTGCCAAAATTTTTCAAAGAGCGTGGCTATAAAGCCTTTGCCATTACCGAGCATGATAGCATAGATTCGCTAGAACCTGCGCAGCGCGTGGCCGAGGAAATTGGCATAGAATGTATTTCCGGCGTTGAAGCGACTATAGCGGTTGACGACCCGCAATTACCAAATGGGCCAACACATATTTTAGTATTTGCTTATGAACGAACACCGGCATTTGAAGAATTATTTCAACGAACAACGAGGCGTAGCGCAGAGCGGATGCGTGCGGCATTGGAAAATTTACGCAAGGCTGGTGTTGTTGCTATTAGCGAACAGGAATTAATAGATGGCATTGCTGAAGTATTTGGTGAAGAAGATATATGGAAAAAACCTTATCACTGTGTTGGACCAGTTGGTGATTTATTGGTAAAGCGCGGTTTAGTGGGGCCTGAAGATAATTCAAACAATGCGGCACGCGCCTTATTAGCTGAATATGCCGATAAAGATTTACCACAGCCATACCCAACATTAGATGAGGCCTTGCCTATTTTCCGCCAAGCAGGCGCAGTCCTGTGTCTTGCGCATCCAGGCAATAGAACGTTAACCCATCTAGAAGTAGACATGCGCAAACGCTTAGAGTATTGGATGGAACACTATGTTGATGGGATTGAAGTGTATACGGTTAAGCATCAAGCCTCATTTAGTGCAGATTTACAAGAACTCGTTGATGCGTGGGGTCGCCCGTTTTCAGGCGGATCGGATACGCACTGCTACAATCCGAGCGTTCCCTATTCACAAGCGCCATATGACTGTGTTGAGTCGATTAAAGCTTGGAAATCGAAGCTCTGCGTCAGTAGCTAGAACACTACTGCTGTCCTAAACTGGACTTAAGACATGCGTAATTGATAGAGAACTTAATGCGGTTTTCAGCGTCTGAATATATAAGACCATGCCGCATTCAAGCTCAACAAGTGACGCTCAATCAAGTACTTACGCTGATACGAAAAAAGCGACTAAGAAAAATTTGCCTGCCTGCGTAGGAACAGGTGTGAGTAAGCATATCGATGTTTCTGATCACACCTTGTTGTTCCGTTTTTCTCGCAGAGGAAGCATGCAGGCATTAAATCAGTTAATTGAACGTCATGAGGGGGCATTGCTGCGCTTGGCTAGCGCCATCGTTATCGATCGCCACCGGGCCCAAGAAGTCGTTCAAGATGTGTTTATGCGTTGTGTTGATAAGGCGGAACAACTCGTCGAACAAGCTGAGCAAAAATCTAAAAAAGATCCAATCAGTGTCGAATATGCATCATTGCGGACCTGGTTATGTCGCGTGACGCGGAATCTCAGTATCGACTATTTACGGGCACAGAAAAAACATGCGAAAGAAATAGGTGGTGATCATGCCGAGCACGTAGTCGGTAATGAAAACCCTAGTGAGCATGTCGGTAGCAATGAGATGAAAGCCATTTTATGGCAAGCGGTCGAGCAATTAGCGCCACTTGAACGAGCGGCCATTATTTTGCGTTACCAAGATGCATTAAGCTATCGCGAGATTGCACAACAGCTTGGTAAAAGCATTAACCACGTCGGTATCTTACTCCATGATGCGCACGCACATTTGCGTGCGCAATCTGTTTTACGGGCGGAGATCTTACCATGAGTAGGGATGAGATAAAAAGTTTATTGATGCGTGCTGCTGGTGGAGACTTAAATCAAGCTGAACAGGTGCGTTTACAAGAATTATTGAATGATGATCAACACTTGGATGAATTAGCACAATTACAGCGCGAGCATACGTTATTAGAAAAAGCTGTTGAAGAACAAGAGCAACCACGATTAGCGGAGAAGCAACGCCAGAATGTGTTGGCCT
>JANQLF010000288.1 GCA_028280785.1 Planctomycetota bacterium | reverse complement strand
CAAATTCAAGCAATCGCTGAAGCTTCCAATAGATCACCGTCAATTAAATCTATTAAACTAAAAGCAGATGCGCACACACATATCTTGGATGCTGTTTCTCATAAATGATGCATAGACTCGCCTTTACTCTCGCTGAAATCCTTGTTTCCATCATGATTTTTATGATGGTCAGCGCGGCTATGTTTGGCATTTTTCTATCAGTAACACAACTCTACCGCCAAGGTGAGTATTCTCGATCAGCGAATGATGAGTCACAAATCGTTGCTGGCATTTTAGAGAAAGACATAGTGAATGCAGTACCAGCTAGCAGCGGTGGTGTTTTTTTTGCCTGGTTGGATGAACCAGATCCAAGTGGCGCAGCAGGTGAAAGTTCTGGAAATTGCGTTGTTGGTTGGGTCGTTCGTAACAATAAACCAAATTTTAAAAACCAGCGTCCTTTCTCCTTTGTCTTATGGGGCATAGAACGCGACCTCTCTACCGAGCCATTACGTCGCTATGTCTTTCCCATCAATACGGAATTGCAAAATTTTAATTTCGGTAGCTTAAATTATGTTTCCGATCTTGGTGCCGACCTCGTTGATCCTAGCGATGACATCTACACGTCCTTTTCTGTGAATAATCCACACGCTGCTATTTCGAGTAATAACCAATATGCCACGACAGTTGCCAGTGGTTGTTTACATTTTAGCGCATCTTTAACTGGAACCATGCACAGCTATAGCGGCGGCTCTGCAAAAATGATCGCCACCAAGCCAAGCGTCAATTCAGGTGCAAGTAATCCATTAGAAAAAACCACCTATTGGACTTATGTTACTGATAATGATAGCAGCACCGCTTATGAACCACTTAGTGAGCCTGCCAATCCAGGCAACCATTATTCAAATTTACAATCGATAACCGTTAGCTCACAAAGCTATCAGAAAACATACCCAAATGCTGTTCGTTTCTCTGTTGTTCTATCCGGAAATGACCGCTTCAAAAAAGAAGGCGTCCTTCAATTAGATTTACAAAAAACCGACACTGATTACGTTCGCTTTGCTGGTATTGAGGGAGTTCCTTCTACACCTGGATCAATTTTACGTATTGGTAATTCGCATAGCACATTTGAATGGATTGGCTATTATCAATATGATGTAGATGGCTGTAAAATTAATACAGCATGGGAACATGGGCCCTGTTATGATGATAGTGGCACGGTCAGTGGACGCGGTGTATTAAAAAGCACACCAAAAAATCACACCGCTGGTGCACGAGTTCGCATCGGTCGTCTATTAACACTAACCAGAACCTTTCCCCAATAATTCTGCTGCGTCTCCATAAAGATCTGCCGCAGTTATAATGCCATTCACAACAGCGTCATGCGGTTCTGTTGGAATATGTTCTTGCAACTGCGAATTCCAGGCGAGCCCAATGCTTTTACTTGTTTGCGGCAGATTCGCCAAAACTTGATCATAAAAACCACCACCCATGCCTAAACGTGAACCATCGGCACTAAATGCCAAACCAGGAACGAATAGAATAAGATCCTCAGGCAATGCACTCGCTTCATTATTTGGCTCTAAAATATTATAAGCGCCCATTTCCAATTGCATTCGATTAGCTACTGCATGCCAGCTTAATGAACGCTCTCCACTGACTCGCGGCAAATACACCACCTCTCCGTTGCTCCATAAATAATGGATCAACATTGCGCAACTTACTTCATTATTCGTGGACATATAAGCTGCAAATGCACATGTACCAAAATCATCCTGGGCAATTGACAACAAATGTTCATCAATTCGCACTTGCTCTTGATCTCGAAGAGACTCATCTAACTGCGATCGTTCTAATTTAGCTTGTTTTCGAAGTTGCTGCTTTTCTTCGATGATGCTCATTCTTCATCTAACCAACTTGATAATTGCGCGTCGCCTGGAGCAATCGCTAAACTCGACCGCTGACCATATTCAGGACCATGCACAAAACCACTGACACGCACATCCAGGCACGAAATAAATAAAGCCTGGTTCCTCCATAAATAACAACTGATACCCGTTGCCGCTTGCAGACGAATCTGATAGCGATCGGCAACAAAACGTCGCAGTGGGCGCATCGCCACACTGGTTATTTCCTTGAGGATATCTGCGCCTGGAATGAGCAACTTATTATTTTCAATTGATGGTTTTTCTATTTTTTCAGGCTTCACTTCTGTATCCCAGGAAATATCACCGTCCGTTGACATCGGCATTCCTGCCCAGCGTAGACTTTCGTACATTTCTTCAGGAATCCCTGCGGTTGATAAACCCAATAGAGGACCATGTGCGGATTGAATGACCCCATTCGCCCATTCACGTAATGATTCGCTAACGCCGTGCGGCTCTTGGCGGCCCAATAAAAGCGCATCCATGAGATCACTACGAATCACACCATAGCTTGCACTTTGCTCTTGTGGTTGGGCACTCAAATCGGTCGCTCCTAAGATTTAACTGGTAGCACTTTCGCTCAACTTTTACTTACTTAGTTAAACAGCTTATGAACAATCATCGCAAGTTTCGCGTCCTCTGCAAGAAACACTCTGCTAAATTCGACAGATGCGAAGCACCTACAGCTGTTGCGATAGCAGGCAGCCTAGTCACGCTAAACGTGTAAAAGACCGATAGTTTATGCTCACACCCCTCTTACTCATCGCTGCTTTAGCCATCGTACAGGTTGCTCAAAGTGGGACACTTTCTGTTCCACCACAGCCTGCTTGGCTCTCGATCGTGGGCGCTCTGATGCTTATTGCGATGACTGATATTTGTGCCCGAAAGTTAGCACGCCAACAGGGCCACAGTCAAGTTGGACGCTTAGATCAACTCGTACAAATTTTGGCTTTTGGAATTTTTTCTCACTGGGCCCTCAGCTCACCATGGGTCCTGATGCAGCATTGGACGAGTCTGTGTTTATTACCACTTCTTGTCGTTCAAATAATTCTATGGGTTAGTATCGCACGTTGTGTTGGCGCCCATACGTTTAAACAGCGTTGCTCATTTGCCCATCTACGCATTCGTTTCGAACTCTTACCGATTTTACTATTGGTTATTGGGCTCGATATTGCGAGCTTTGCATTAACTTTTTTCTCTGACATCCCACTATTATCGAGTGAAATTTTAAGTCTCATTCTTGCACTGATCTTACTCAGCATTTTACCTCTCATTTTAGTTAAATTATGGGCATGTAACCCGATCACCGATCCCCATTTGAAATCAATTGTCGATCAAGCCTGTGCACAAAGTGAAATTCGTGTATCAAGAACGTATACATGGCCACAACGACCCTTTCCTTTTTACAATGCAATGGCAATGGGACTTATTCCTGGATTACGCATTGTAGTTATTAGCGAAGATCTGTTACAGGCACTCAGTGATGACGAATGCAAAGCAGTCATCGGCCATGAACTCGGTCATTTACGCCACAAACATTTAATCATCTATTTGCTACTGCTCTTTGGGTTAAGTGCCTGGACACACGTTTTGGTGTCCAGCTTGAGTTTTCTTTGGCATCCATGGGTAAATGGGCATGCCATGATCGGCATAAGCACGCTGATTCAAATTGGCCTAATCATAGCAGGGATTCGCTACCTATTTGGCATAGTCAGCCGGGCATGCGAACGCCAAGCAGACCTTCATGGCGCCCTGATTGCCGGGTTTGAACCGATGCAAAGCGCACTGCGTAAGGTTGCTCAGCTAGTAGGTCAGGACTTGGATACGCCCAATTGGCGACATCATAGCATAGCAGAACGCATTCGCTTTCTGCAAACACATGCACAGAATCCACATATACATCAACAACATCGATCGAACATCATGAGACTGAGTACACTTATCATCATCGCCCTCCTCACTGCCCTGACTATCAGCATCTGGCAAAACAGTCAGGGTATGGATCTGAAGCACGCTCGTGAAAATGACAGCGAACTCGACTATGCTATGGATCAGGCCCTGACCAACGACAATGATGAGCCTCTTTACATCTGGTTAACGCAGAAGCCTGAACTTGAACGCCAATTATTTTATAAAGCCGCTCTGCTCACCGCTCTTGGTGAAAATGTCGGCAAATTAACAGACACCGAACACAGCAAACACATCTACAACAATCGATATCTCTTCACGCCATTTTTACGAATTCGTACCGGTAACGATAATATTGATCTGAGTATAGATAACGATGTGGCTTACGCTTTAGTCATCGGCGCTAATACCAAAGAAGAAAAGCAAGCGGCCAGCAGCGTCCTTAAATCTATTAGCCCCCGCCTTGAAGAAGCTGTGAGCTCCACACCGAGTGCACAACTCGAAGACACTATTGGATGTATTAAGTACACACTCGCTGATTACAAAAATGCGCTCGAATATTTCAAGAAAGCCCAACAAAATCTGAGTAAATTACGTAGTATGAAAGAAGAAGATAAGGCTAAATTCGAAAAACTATTAACAGAGCGTATCAGTGCCTCCGAAGCAGCCTTGAAAGCAGTGAAGGAACAACAGGCGATTCCGGCCTTACCCGTAGAATAAAAACCCGAGATTCATGATGAGAGAAATTTTTATTATATCGGTTTTCGGATTACATGTATTCGCGTGCCTTTACCTAAGCACTGGATTACTTAACGACTTCGGTTCAATTCAATTGACCCATATGCTCAATTGGCATGACACCTCTTTTGGATGGTACTTCCATTTAATCTATACGATATTATTGATTTTTACTACTATTAGTATTATACTAAACTACACGAATCCGAATAAAATAGCTTGGGTAGCTTCCGTTTGTTTTGTAGCACTAGCCTCAATCAGCACAATCGCGCCAATCCTCATCTCCTGGAACGGTAGCTATCAACCATCTTTTTACGAATATTACTTAGGTGAAATTTTAACAATCGCTTGTTGTATTATTGCGTTAACTCTTGGATATCTTATTAATGATTCCCAACAATATAATACAAATGCGGAGCCGGCCACTGGCCGACCACGCTGAACTGAAATGGTGACATTATGAAACCCGAACTTGTAACCAAGCTCACCCAACAGCTCGGTCGTTACAATGTGAACGACATACATGCCGATACGGTTATGCAACATCGCTTGCCCAATCGAGAATCGATTAGTCAAGTATGTGATTTATTTCTGTCAGTATTGTTCCCAGGATTTTTTAACGCCGTCCAAGTGGGACGTGCGGACCTGTCATCCTACTCACGCAAAAATTTATATGAAATTGATTATATTTTATGCGAGCAGATCTGCTTAGCACGTCGTTACGATTGCAGTAGCCATGGCGATGAATTGCCAAGTGATTTAGTCGATAACACCAAAGGCATTTTAGAAGCATTTTTTGAGCGATTGCCTGAGGTCGGCAAACTCATCAGCACTGATGTAAAAGCCGCGTTTGACAACGACCCTGCAGCATGCAGTCACGAAGATATTATTTTGAGTTATCCATGCATCATGGCCATCGGTATTTATCGCGTGGCGCATGAACTCTATAAGTTAGATATTCCACTTATCCCACGTATTATGACTGAAATTGCTCATAGTAATACAGGGATTGATATTCACCCCGGTGCGACCATCGATGAAAGCTTTTTCATCGATCACGGAACCGGTGTGGTTATTGGTGAGACCTGCATCATTGGCAAACACTGTGTGCTTTATCACGGTGTAACGCTTGGCGCCTTTAATCCATTGTTCCGCAATGAAGAAGGCGAATTACCACGTGGACAAAGCAATAAACGCCATCCAACATTAGAAGATCACGTCGTTGTGTATCCAGGTGCAACCATTCTTGGCGGTGATACCTTAATTGGTCATCACAGTGTCATTGGTGGTAATGTGTGGTTAACCAAGAGCGTTGAAGCCAATAGCGTGGTGACGATTGAGGATCCAAAACTCAACGTCAAAACACGTAATAAAAAGAAGTAAGATTCTAATATAAATCAGGAACTTTTGATTTCCTAGTGAAGACCACGAGTAAACGCTCGTGGTCTTCTTCATATAATTTCAAGCGTTCGATACGATTAAAACGATAATGAAATTGCTTCGCTGCTTTTAAGGCCGCATCGTGTTCTTTTTCTTCGTAGCTAGGACCTTTGTATAAAACTAAATGCGCATCGGCAGCAAGTACTGGGGCGCATTCCTCTAGGATTAATGCTCCTTGCCCAGCTGCACGTGAAACTGCTAGTTGGCAGGACAGCAATAAGTCCGGTGCCATAACTGGCGCTTCACGCCCACGAAATTGCCTGGCCTCGCAACCATCATTTCCGGTGAGTTTGCAGGCCTCTTCTAAAAATCGCACTTTCTTGCCACGACTATCTACAAGTACCCACGGCGCATGAGTCATAGTCGCAAGCGGCAAACCTGGATAACCGCCACCGGCACCCAAATCCACACATGGCATATCAGGATCCAAGTCTTGCAATTCTGACAGGCGTAAGGCCGTCAAAGAATCAAGAAGATGCTGCATTAAAAAATCACGAGGACTTTTCAAACGAGTCAAATTGAGCCACTCATTCACACCAGATAGATGGCTATAGAGCACCTCGGCAGTTTCTCGCTCAAAACCAGGAACCCGTAAAGCATCCGCACAGGATTTGAAATAATCCCAGTCTTCATCTGTAAAGCATTGGAGCGGATAGGCATCCGCGGCAAAATTTCCCGCTGACATGCACAGGTCCTATAGGCACATTGGCCGAGGCCAAGGGCTTGCCCACCAACATGCAGCAGCATCATGCTCTCTGTGGACTACCTAGTAATTGCCCGTAAGTATCGCCCGCAGCGCTTCGAAGACGTATCAGGCCAAGACGTTATTGCCCGCACACTGAGCAATGCCATTCGCAAGAATCGCGTGCACCATGCCTACCTCTTCAACGGTCCGCGTGGTGTCGGTAAGACCTCGACGGCACGAATCCTCGCCAAGGCCCTGTGCTGTGAGACTGGCCCAACACCGGAACCATGCGGAACCTGCCAACACTGCACCATGATCAGTGATGGCAGCCACCCTGACGTCCGCGAAATAGATGCAGCAACTCATAACAGCGTTGATGATATCCGTGAGCTCAACGATAACGCCAGCTTCGCGCCAACCCTTGGGCGTAAAAAAATCTACATCCTTGATGAAGTGCACATGCTTTCCACATCAGCCTGGAATGCCTTGCTCAAGTTATTAGAAGAGCCACCAGAACACGTTAATTTTATTTTTGCTACTACTGAAGTTGAAAAAGTTTTACAAACGGTGCAGTCGCGTTGTCAGCGATTTGACTTTCGTTCGATCGATATCAATGACATCGTCGGTCGACTCCAAGAAGTTTGTAAAGGTGAAAACGTCAAACTCTCAGACAGCTTATTACGCCGTATTGCCCGTGCAGCTGGTGGTGGCATGCGCGATGCACAAACTCTACTCGATCAATTAATTTCAATTTCTGATGACGAAGTTAAAGAAGAAGATTTAAATTTGTTACTCGGCGCAGCTCGTGGTGATGACATAGAATTTTTGCTACAAGCTATGCTCGACGGCGACGCCAGTAAAGCCATTGAGCACCTCGATAAATTAGTCAGTGATGGCATTGCTTGTGCTACGTTGATCGAGCAATTAATGGAGACAACACGTCTACTCTTGCTGGTACAAACTTGCGGAAAAGAAGCGCCAGTCATTGAGCGCCTTGGTTCAGTCAATGAAACGCTAGAAAAATTGAGTAAAGCACACAATGGTGATAAGTTATTGCGGCTTTGCCAAATATTCAGTGGTGCACAACAAGCACTCCGACATGGCGTCGATGGACAAATGCAATTGGAAATGTCGATCGTTCGTATTGCGCACTTAAAAGACATGTTGGATGTCGAATCAATTATCAAACGACTCCAGCGACTCGACCAAGAACAGGGAAGCTCCTCCGCGCGCCCGCGCTAGGGCCGGAAGCGAGCAGCTCTCCGGCCACTCAACCCAGTATCCAAACTGATCAACTTCGTGAACAGTGGGATATTTTATGTCGTCTGTGCACTGATGCTGAAAAACCAGCTTTTGCATCAGCCCTCACCGCTTGTCGCATTCTCAATTGCGATGAGAAAGAATTGCAAATAGAAGTACCCATTATGTACCGCGCACAATTTGCAGAGGGCCATCCCGACAGACAGTTCTTTGAGCAGCTCTTGGTCCAATGCACGGGCAAATCCCTAAAATTGCGCATCTTTACCGGTGGCACTGAGCAAAGTGACGATCCAGGTGAAAATCAACGCCTGCGCCTGTATAAACAAGCCCAACAGCATCCAATTATACAATCGATATTGGAGACCTTTGACGCCGATATCGTTGCTCGTGAACCATCTGCTCGCGAAAACTGGTTAAAACAGCACAGACAACAAAACGAACAAAATTAGTCAGTATTCGTGCATAATGCCCGTCTCTACCCCATATCACACTTGAAAGAATCCAATCGTTAGCTATCAGGTCACATAATTGGATGTGCAGAATTCTTAATTTGGAGGATCGCCGCTCATGAGTTTGCACGAAGATATAGTCAATTTACTCCAATCGGATGGTTACCCAACTACCGAAGTTATCCTCGATGCCCTTGCTGATTTCGTTGCTGTGGTCCAAGAGGAAATGGAATCAGTTGAGCACGACGAAGACATCGACGACGAAGAGTAAAAGAGAGCCCAAGCTTAATCCGCTGCTAGCAACATCGTAAGTCCATGTCAAGACCTTGGCAGCCCCAAGAAAACAATTATACTCCCTTTTATCCCTGCTGTGTACGAGGTCGCCGCAAGCCCTCGGAACCTATTTCCCAACCGGGGACCAACTCCTGAAAGGGCCATGCCTGGAAAGGGAAGTCCCCACCTAGAAAATATTCTAGGTTCTAGGGAAGCCTGCGATACGGCACGTGCGGGGTGAATTCTTACAAAACCCTCGGCGTAAGCCGAGGGTTTTATTTTTACCCCATAAATGAGAAGAAATTTAATTGGAAAGCCGAACTCCGATTCGGCTCATTGTGCGATTTTGGTTGCAAAAGAAATGTAATTCCAGCGATTCGGAGATCGCTGCTCAGCATTTAATAAAATGTCAAAACTTCTTAAATTTTCTTTAGCCTAGATTGCGCGAAAGCTAAAAGAAGATCTTTGACGCCCTTTTCTTCGAAATCTATTTTAATTTTTCGGTCACCCTTAGGCCCGGATAACTTAACCACTGTGCCTTCGCCCATGGTATTATGCATAATACGATCACCGGCCTCGAATGGATCGCCGTCTAAGCCGATGGGTGCATCATCTTCTTCTTTTTTACGCCGACGGCCATCACCCTGTGAAGTTTCGCCACTACGCAGTGCTGCTGCTAATGCAGATCCAGAAGTTAATGCGCCTACAGATTGCAGGGCATCTAATAAATCTTTCCCTTTGACCCCTTGCTTTTCGACTTTAAATGCCGCCTGTGAGGCATCGGGATAAGATGGACCATCTTTAATAGTTTTACGCGGATGCACCGGAAGAACACGGCCCGTAGCATCGCGATGACGAATACATTCATCAGGAATTTCTGCTAAGAACATGCTCGGCGGATTACGCTTTGTTTCACCATACTGTAAGCGATGCACTGCTCGGCTAATATAAAGCTCCTGCATTGCTCGCGTAATACCAACATACATTAAACGACGTTCTTCTTCGTAATCACAATCCGTACCCTTGCGCACCAAAGGTAAAACCCCTTGCTCGCATCCTGAAATAAATACGACTGGGAATTCAAGGCCCTTTGATGCATGTAAGGTCATCAACAACACTTCGTTAGCATCCATATTACGCTTATCAACGGCCGTAAATAAAGCCACGTGCTCTAAAAAGGATTCTACTGATCCATGGCTCTCTGCGGCAGTTTGTAATTCGAATATATTGTAAACACGCTCTTCGCCTTTTTCACCAGGATCAGTGTTGCGATAGTGCTCCTCAAGGCCACTCATTGAAATAATATCGCCAATGCATTGAGCTGCATTTTCTCGCGGCAAACGTTGTAAGCGACGCCACAGTTGCGCAAAATCACGAATAGCACGTGCACTACGACCAACGGCTACGCGACTGAGGTATTCCTCTTCCATAAGTAATTCATGAAAACCAATTCCAGCATCAACGCAGACATCATGGAGTAATTGTAAAGTTTTTTCACCAATACCGCGGGCTGGTTTATTGACGATACGTTCAAAGGCTATCGTATCGCGAGGATTGATAAGTAATTTAACATAGGCCAGTACATCTTTAACCTCTTGTCGATCATAGAAACGCGTGCCACCGATAATTTGATAGGGAATATCCAAACGGATGAATTCTTCCTCGATAATACGGCTCTGAGCGTTCACACGATAAAAGACCGCCATGTCTTTGAATTCTCGACCCTGTTCCTGCAAACTACGACAGCGTATAGCAATCGCTTTCGCTTCTTCCTGATTATCATCGACAGTAATGAGGGTAATCTGTTCACCCTCATCTTTTTGGGTGAACACACGCTTATCTTTGCGTTTGACATTATGCTCGACCACATTTTGTGCGGCCTGCAGAATATACTTTGTTGAGCGATAATTTTCCTCGAGCAATACCTGCTTACAGCTGTCAAAGTCTTTCTCAAAATCGAGGATGTTATTAATATCCGCACCGCGCCAGCCATAGATGGCCTGATCTGGATCACCTGTCGCGCAGATATTACCGTGGGCACCAAGTAATTTAATAAACTCATACTGCGCTGCATTCGTATCCTGATATTCGTCAACCAAGATATAAGGAAACTTCTCGCGATATTTTTCAAGTAAATCAGCATCCTGCTTGAACATCTGTACTGGCAACAGTAACAGATCATCAAAATCTAAAACACATTCCTGTTTTTTGACCTGCTCGTAATTATAATAAATCTGCTGTAACAGCTCATCAGCCTCGTTTTCAGGCTTTATCTGCCCTGGTAACTTTAAGCGGTTCTTAAAACCACTAATCTGCCCTTGAACAAAACGCAGGTCAGGACCATTCTCATCATTTAAATCCATTGATTTCAGCAAACGCTTCATCATGCGCTTCTGATCATCCTCATCCATGATGGTGAAAGGATTTTCAAAATTGAGCAATTCCTCTTCGAGCTTTAGAATCTGTAGACCAGCACTATGAAACGTGGTTACCCATGGCGTTTGAATGCCGAGTAAGCGCCAAACGCGCTCTTTCATCTCACCGGCAGCTTTATTAGTAAAGGTAATTGCTAAAATGCGATTAGGGCTGACACCATGCTGAATTAAATTCGCAATGCGATGAGTAATGACACGTGTTTTACCTGAACCGGCCCCGGCAATAACCAGCAACGGGCCATCAATGTGGCTTATTGCTTCGCGTTGCCGCGGATTCATTTCGGCAAATATGTCTACATCTGGCAATGCTAATCCTCAATAGCGACTGGTAGTGATGGTCCACCAAGGTGTATATGATCGATTAAACGAACGCCATTAAAAAATACCGCAACTGCTAATATGCAGTGATCGTTGGCTTCTTCACACTCAACAAAACCATCGAGGTCTACCACATCGGCATAATCAAGATCGACATTTTCATACATCAGCACTTCATTGGCAAATGCTGTCATTAATTTATTACTATTGCGCTCACCAGCCTTAAATGCCTGATTGGCTAACTCCAACCCACGCGGAACCGATACGGCATTCGCCCGCGACTCGTCGTCTAAGCGCTGATTACGGCTACTTAATGCCAATCCGTCGTCTTCGCGAATGGTCGGAGCCACAATAATTTCTACTGGTGATGATAAATCACTGACCATGCGTTGGATAATTAATACCTGCTGCAAATCTTTTTGGCCAAAGATGGCACAGTCCGGCTGAACAATATTAAATAATTTTTGAACCACGGTACAGACACCGCGGAAATGTCCCGGACGTGATACTGCACACAAGGATTCTTGTAATGGTCCGACTACCTCGACAAAGGTACAGTAGCCATTGGGAAACATCGCTTCTTTGGTAGGCACAAAGACCGCATCCACACCAAGGCTTTGACAGACTTCCCAATCGCGCTCCATTTGCTTGGGATAGGCCTCGAGATCATCAGGATTGTCAAATTGAGTTGGATTCACAAAAATAGATACAACGACAACATCACCTTCAGATTTCGCACGTTCGATGAGGCTCGCGTGACCGGCGTGTAGGGCACCCATAGTTGGGACAAAGCTGATACGCTTCCCCGCCTGCCGTTGGGCAAGGCTCCATGATCGTTGCTCGTCTATCTGCTCAAACTGCTCCATATGAACCCTCTATCCTGTGGTCTGCGGCATCATGAAGGCCCAATTCGGAAAGCAAATTGTATGAGCTACAGAACCAGTGTGGCGTTGTCCCCCATCCTCTAGCCTTCACATGGCCAAGCAGTGATTTAGGATAAGCCCATGGCATATCTGACAGTTCGAACCAAAGGCATTGAAGGCCACCACAAAGCTAAGCTGGAATCTGACCGCGTTGTCTTAGGACGCTCCAGCAAGTGTGATATCTGCATTGAAGATGTTGATGGTGTTTCTCGCGAGCACTGCGTCTTCATTAAGGAAGATGATCAGTGGTATCTTGAAGATTTGGGCACTACTAATGGCACCAAGCTCAATAAAGAAAAAATCGACGGACGCGTAGCTCTGAGCGAGCGCGACATCGTCAGTGTCAGCAAAATTCGGCTCACAGTCCATGTGGATTCAGAAAGTCAGCGCCGCCGTTCGATCGCTGCACCAGAACATAACGTTGGCGAATTTGACCCGGCAGAAGCAATTCAATGCACCTCTTGCGATACGTGGGTCAGTGTAGCTCACCGACTCCCTGGCGAAGCAATGGTTTGCCCACGTTGCAATACGCAGCTCAGCATTCCCCAATTGGTCACCGCTGAAGCATAATAGCCTTCACGTCCTGTGACTGAAACTCAAGATCCGCAAAAGAGCGTACCTCGATCAAAATGGCTTAAACGTTTTGCCTATCTATGTATTGGTGGACTCATTGGTATCTGTCTTGGCTTGCACTTCTTGCCGGGCGCTATGCTCAGAGACGGCATTCAACATACGATGGCTAATGGTGGCCTGCATGTTCCCGATCCTGAATCATGCCACCTGAGTTTATTAACGTCGTCCGCTCATATTGAAGATTTGCGCGTTCTTCAAGAAAAGAAAACAGAACCCCTCATTGCCTTTAAAAAAATCACCTTTGACCCACACATTTCATCGTTTTTATTTGGAGATCGCTATATTATAGAATGGATGAAGCTTGATCAGGTAACTATTGATCTTCGTTTACAACAAAATGAGGTCACCCAATCAGTAAGTTGGCAAACACAAATCGATGCGATCCAACAAGAGTTTAAAGAAAATTTATCCAAACGTAAACCAGCCAGCCAACGCAGCGGCTTATTGATTCAACACTTGGAAATTAATGGCGATGCAATCTTCTTCCCCATAGAAAGTGGCTTCGACATTAATAATTACAAAATCACCTGTAGTAACATAGGTAAAAAAATGAGCACAGATCAGCAGATGACCATCAGCTGTGATTTCTCATGCAAAGACTACACACATGGCCATGTGATTATTGAGCAAGGCCAACACGGTAGTTCACAGTCGTTTAGCATTTACCACATTCCTTGCACAACGCTGGCACAATTACACGTATCAGAAGGTATTAAGGGCTTTGTAGATAATTTTCGACCAACTGGGAATTTCGATTTACATCTGATCCTCAAAGAACATGAAGGTATTAAAAGTGGCCAGCTCACCATAGAGTCAAAAAGTTTAATCCTCAATCCATTACCTGAACAATCGCGATTAATGCACACGATTGCCACCAATATTCGTGAGGTACGCGAACTCAGTCCCAAAGAACCAATGCGCTGGCAAATGGACTGGAAAAGCGAAAACGGCGGATCGGCACAAAAGAATTACCGGACCGCCGAATTTATCAGAAGTTTAAAAGAACGTATTACTGAACTCTCTAAATAAGATCTTCTCTTCCATCTTCTTTTAGTTTTTCGTAGACCGTTTTTACAGATTGGCTCGCGCCTTTTGCGCAAACTAAAACCGCGTCATCAGTCATCACCACGCTGATATTATCAAGACCAATGGCGGCTAGCATTTTATCAGTGTCGTTAATCAACATACTGTCTTTGCAATCCACTTGTTCGCTCAGACCTCGCTGAATAACACCATCGTTATCCGCGTCCATGTGATCGTAGAGCGCATCCCAGCTACCTACATCATCCCAATCAAATTGTGCACGTACCACTTTAATATCCGTCGCATTTTCCATTAAGGCAAAGTCGATACTGATTTTCTTTAATGGACCATAGGCGTCCGCTAATACCTGATCAAAAGCCTCTGTGTCCCATGCTGCTTCAACTGGTGCCAATCCTTCAACTAACCAACTGGTGTGCTTGCTTAATTGCTCAAGCACTACATCACAACGCCAAGTAAAAATACCGCTATTCCATAAATACTCACCACTGTCGACGTAAATTTGCGCCGTAGCCAAATCTGGCTTTTCTTTAAATTGTTGCACCTTGTGCACTTTCACGCCGTCAACTTCTGCAGCATTATCATCGACATGCACATAACCATAACCAGTCGCTGCAAAACGTGGCTCAATGCCATAGGTAACTAACGAACGATCTTCTGCTGCCTTAGCACCCGCCAATAAATTCTGTTGGAACACATCCGCAGGTGTAATTGTCGCATCCGCTGGCAATAAAACCATGATCGCATCAGGATCCATACGTTTTACCAACATCGCCGCCAAACACACACAAGCAGCGGTATCTCGACCAACTGGCTCAGCGATGACATGTTCGGGTTTTAACATCGGTAATTGTTTACGTGTTTCTTCGGCAATTGCTGCAGTCGTAATAACCAGTGTGCGTTCAGGCGGAATTGCTGGCTGTAAGCGTGCCACGGTTGCCTGAATCATCGTGGTGTCACCGACAATGCGCACCAATTGCTTTGGACGTGATGCACGACTAGTTGGCCAAAATCGTGTGCCAGAACCACCTGCCATGATCACTGCGTAAACATGTTCACTCATTTAATTCCCTTTTAAATTTAACGGCCTTCTTGCAACGAAACTAATAATTGATTTAAGGCCTGATACGGTGCTTCATTGCTGCGTGCTTCAATTAAGGCAATGCGTCGTGCACTGCACATTTCCTGCAATTCAATGCGATGTTTTTCGACTTCTTGTTTGTAGGCTTCGCGTACTGCGCGCGGTTCACAAACAATTTCACCTTCATCTTCCAATCCAAGAAAACGAGTAACCGCATCAATACCAAGATCAGCTTCATCAATATCGAGACACCACATCACTACCACATCATGACCACGTACTGCTAAGCGATCAAAGGCATGTTTCCAATCTTCCAAGTCACCCAAGCAATCAGAAAATAAAACCACTAAACCGCGACGAGTTTCTGGTGACGCAATATGCTCAACACCCTTAAAGGCATCAGTACCTTCAAGGCATTCGTGTTCCTGTAAAACTTTACACAAACGATTAAATTGATCGCGTTGTGAAGGTGGCAATTGGTGTACTGGGCCCTCGCTAAATAATTGCAATGCAACGCGGTCCTGCTGACCTAAGACTAAATGCGCTAAAGTTGCCGCCAAAATCGAAGCGTAGGTAAACTTGGTCACCTCACTACGCGTTCCTTCATAGGACATTGACGCCGAACCATCAACGACGATATGACAAGCCATATCAGTTTCGGCCTCGTAGCGCTTCAAAACCAAGCGGTCACTACGACCGAGCACCTTCCAATCCAAGTGACGCAGGTCATCACCTGGCACATAGGGACGATGGTCGGCAAAGTCCACCGAATGGCCTTTATGAGGGCTGCGATGCATGCCAGATTGCATGCCCTCAACCACAGCACGCGCAATCACATCGAGGCGATGCAAACGAGCTAGGGAGGCAAGATCTAGTAAGCCATTCGTCTGTACCATGGGGCTATTCTGCTCCTATCTGGCGGGCATGCCAGCCTAGAAGACGTGCTCTTGAACTAAGCCTAACTTCACTTGTGCAGCATTATGAGCCTCATACGGTGTGGCGCCCTGCAAATTGAGGAGTTTGTCCATGCGCCAATATTTCTGCGAGCGTTTGAATCCCAATTTTGGTTATTTTTATACCGTTAAAAATTCCCTGCATAAAGAACAAACTCAATTCCAAGAATTAGAGATCATCGATACTGAAGAATTCGGCAAGGTTATGCTCTTGGATAAAATCACCCAAGTCGGCGAAAAAAACGAATACCTTTACCACGAGCCAATGGTCCATCCGGCTCTCTGTGCACACCCCGACCCACAATCAGTTTGTGTGATCGGAGCCGGTGACGGCGGCATCATGCGCGAAGTCTTGCGTCATAATCCATCACTCGCCGTTCAATGTGAATTAGATCCTGCAGTTATCGATGCCTGTAAAAAATATTTACCAGAGATTAGCCAAGGTGCTTTCGACAACCCTAACTGTCGTTTGCAAATAGGCGATGGCCGCAAATACATCGAAGAAACCGATGATGTCTTCGATACGGTTATCATGGACATGACCGACCCCTTCGGTCCATCAACCATGCTCTACACCCAAGAGTTCTTTCAGTCGATAAAAAATAGATTGCGCGATGACAACGGATATTTCGTCATGCACTGCGAAAGTCCAATCGCACGCCCGGTTGCTTACCAGCAGATTTTAAAAACATTAAAACAAGTTTATAAATATCAGCATGTGGTTTACATTTATATTCAAATGTACTCAGTCCTTTGGTCCATCGTCATAAGCAGCGACAATGAGAATGTCCCGAACATTAGCACTGATGAAATCAGCAAACGTTTAGCAGCACGTGGCATTGAAAACCTCAAAGCTTATTCACCGGAAGTACATCACGCCATGCAAGTTGAATATCCATATATTCAAGAATTACGCCAAGGTGTCGATGCTCTTCCCGCTATTACTGATGCTGCGACCACTTTCCAAGACGAAGGTGCTTACGAGCAAGCTGACGTCCCTTTACGCTTAGAAGAAGTCTAACGAGTTTATTGTGGATATTTTTGCCGAAGATCGCATTCAGGATATTGTAGCCGAACACGGCGCGCCGGTGTTGATGTTGTCCCGTGAGATCATTCGTCAGCAATACCAGTCACTACAAAAAGCATTGCCCAATGTCGATATTTATTATGCAATCAAAGCGCAGCCGGAATTGGCAGTTTTAGAAACGCTCAAAGAACTCGGCAGTTACTTTGATGTCTGCACCAATTTAGAAATCGATTTAGCAAAGTCAGCAAACATCGCCGCTGATCAATGTATGCACACGCATCCGGTTAAAAAAGATACCGACATTCAACATGCACTTAAGAATGGTATTAATCTATTCGTCTTCGACACCATCAGTGAATTAGAAAAGTTTATTCCCTACAAAGATCAAGTCGAATTAGTCCTGCGCCTGGGCTTCCGCTCTAAAGACGCTATTGTTGATTTATCGCGCAAGTTCGGCGCTCAACCAGAGACCGGCATCGCTTTAATTGACAAAGCCAATGATCTCGGCCTTAAAGTCCGTGGGCTGTCCTTTCACGTCGGATCACAAAACTTAAGCCCATATATTTATACCGATGCCATTCATTTCTGCCGTCACGTCTTTGACGAGTGCTCCAAAAAAGGCATTCACTTAGACATCTTAGATATCGGTGGCGGCTTTCCCATTGCCTATACCGAACGCGTCTTAGATATCGATGAATTCTGTGGCCCAATTAACGAACACTTAGCTGATTTATTTGCCGATCATCGCATTATCTGTGAACCAGGTCGCTACATCGCTGGTCCGGCCATGCAATTAGTCACCTCGGTGATGGGCAAAGCCCATCGCCAACATCGCAACTGGTATTATTTAGACGATGGCCTGTATGGTTCTTATTCCGGCAAAGTCTTCGATCACGCCGACTACCCACTGCACGTGCTTAACGCCCGAAACAACGAAGAAATCCCCAGTGTCGTTGCCGGACCAACCTGCGACTCCTTCGATGTGATTTACGATAATATTTTGTTACCAGACTTAGAAGTCGGTGATTTATTAGTCAGCTCCGCCATGGGTGCCTACACCTCTTCCACAGCAACTGACTTTAATTTCTTTCCAAAAACACAAATTATTGTAATTGATTAGCTCCATCCATAAATGATGGGATTTCGAACATTTCTAACAATTTAATACAACTTGGATCTCTATGCCTCTCTTCGATTTTACGGGCCATAAACCAAGCCGTTCTAATATCCTCATCTATATAAAATAATTTATATCGCCCCATTAAAAATATGACATCTTGGCATATTTCTGGATCATCGATTCTCATCAGATCAATTAATAGAGGTATAAAATATGCCTCCTCTGTAGGTGACAGCAGGCCCCATCGCCCACCGCTCAAAGCGTTTAAGGCCAGCCTATTTTTAACCGAACCAGATTTGTAATTCAATTTTCTTCGGAAATCATCAAGTACCTCAACACGATTCACGTCATAGTACTTAAGCAAATTACCCAGCAGATTACTCGCAAACTCTGCCGCATATGGATTCTCTGACAATCTATCAATATACATAAGTATTTGATTCGTCGACTGTGATTCAATTAACATTTTATCTATGAGACAGACTGTAATTAAATCCACATCTCCTTCATATTTTATTTTACGCCAATTTAAACCTTGTATAGGCTCCACTCCTAACTCATCTATCAAATCCTGCATAAGATAACCTTCAATAGTTATGTCCTCAGAGTAACCACATCCACTCGGCTCAGCCAATACCCAAGTATCGCTCGATATAATACTCTCCAGTGTCCTTTTTGGATAATACTCAATTAACATCTCGTGCGCTAACGTCGTTTCTATAGAAAAGTAGATACCGGCAAGCCTATTGTCCTCAAGACACTTTTGATACCCAATTGCAACGCAATTAAATGGCAAAAATTTATTTATAAGAATGCCTGGATGATAGAAATAAACATAGGCCGCCAAACAAACACACAGAACCACTAGTCCATTAATGCAAATAAAAGACCAAAAAATTATGCGTAATGCCGCCTGCCCTCTGCTCGTCAAATACATACAGGGTAATCGAACGTGAACCAGAAAGGTTCACGATCAATATCGGTTTCGGACTCAGCTTCGCGGTTTAATCTTTTTTGACGACTTGAGCGCTTGCCGTATAATTTACACCGATCAACAATTCATGAATGTCTGAATGAATGACGCCAGGCTTACCGATATGTGGTATCACCGAAATAGTCATGCCTTGATTCAGATCACGCACAAATGCTGTGACGTCTTTTATCTGAGACCGCGCATCTTGGATTAACTTTTTATTCGCAGCTTCTAGCTGTGATGATTTATAAGTGATTTTATCAACTTTAATTGACTCAATAGCCTTCGTCGCTACTTCCATACCATAGAGCTGACTCTGTAGGTCACTCTGTGCAACAACTCGCCTATCTTTATCCAAAGCACCAATTTTTAACATCACTTTAAAATGTACGCGCAAATCATTTGATGAGAGCTTACCTCGGTAGCGCTTCACTTCTCCAAACAAAAGGTACGTCGCTGATTCGTTTTCATCGAAGCTCATTGACAACGTTTGCTGAACTATTTGCGCAGGATTGAGCTCTTGTAAGTGCTTAGAATTAATATCGGCAAAGACCGAGAATTCAATTTCGTCCACAGCAACACGATCCATGACATTTCTACTTTGCGATCGCTGCCCTATGCCTGGGTACATGATGTCATCAACCTGTAATCCTTGACCACTTGAGCTAGACCACAAAAAATCAGCAGGCATTAATAAAACAATAATTAAAATAACTAATTTCATGACATTCTCCCTATGGGGATAAACGCGATTTATTCCAAGTGTCGTTTTCACTTGGATTGTAAACGATGCGATCATGTAATCGTGATTCGCGGCCTTGCCAGAATTCAAAGCGTTTGGCAATCAATCGATAACCACCCCAATGCGGTGGCGCTGGCACGTCTTTGCCTTGGAATTCTTGGTTCATACGTTCCCAGGCTTGCTCTAAGGCTTCGCGATTAGGAACTTCTTTGCTTTGCGCAGAAGCCCATGCGCTGATTTGGCTATTACGCGGACGCGTGCGATGGTAACGCTCGACATCTTCGCGGCATAGCGGCTTGCACTCACCAATGATGCGAATTTGTCGCTCGAGCTCTGGCCAGAAAAATAATAAACTGGCACGTGGTTCAAATTGCAAATCAACAGCTTTAGCACTATCAGTGTTGGTATAAAAATCTAAACCACCACCACGCACGCCTTTTAATAAAACCACGCGCGCTTGCGGCATGCCATTTTGGTCAACCGTCGCCAAGCTCATGGCATTATGTAAAGGCAATTCAGATTTTTCTGCGTCCTGTAACCATGTTTGCAATTGTGCAAATGGATCGCTATCAGCATCGGCAATATCAAATAATTGCTGTTTATAATCTTGACGAACTTCACTTAGATCCATGGCTGACACTATTCTAAATCCAATGGATAAGGGACGCCGTAGGCTGCGTACAACGCGCGTTCGGCTGAGGCAGACCAGGTATCATTTTCTTTTTCGAGAACAGCGGCTGCATCATTTAATGCCTGCTTGGTTTGCCCATCATCGGCTTTTTCGGCAGCATCTTTAAATGCCTGAGCAGAAACTTCAACATACGGTAAATTTGGAAGTTCTGCAAAAGTAAAGAACGAACCAAAAGGCGCTGCTGCTTCAACTGCGTCCATCATCGACAATGCATCTTTTAATCCAACCACACCGCGAACCATCCAATCAAAATTCGTTGGCTTCGCTGCATGTAAGGCCATGTCATCGGCGTGTGGCTCCGATGTGTTGGTCATAAACCACGGAACATTCGGACCACAGATTTGATGACGCGTGGTGTAATGCGATAAACGTGAGCGCACAAAAATAGTGCAATCACCGTCCACAAACATTACCGCGGCACCGCGGGCTAATGCCTCTTCATTATCGGCGTATGCTTGCGCTGCGGCGTCACCACTACCGGCAATAAACACATCATCATAGCGCTCAGCTTCGGCAATAATATTTGAAGCATTAATATCACCAGCATCGTGCACTATTTGCACGCTATCTGGTAATGCATCTACATAAGCTTGTAAACGTTCTTCTTGTCCTGCAAATCCGATAAAACGACAAACACCGTCTTTTTTCACACCAGATTCGCGTTTAAAATCATTTAAACCCAAGGTGTGATGCGCAGCATGAATCATTGTTTTGGCTTCATCAGTAAATGAGTCCGCTTTAAATGCATCGATCGGCATGCTAAAGCCAATCGCCGGATCGCTGGCACCAGCGTAATTATTAATATTTCCACCACGCTCAATAATTGCAGTTGCCTGATCGTATAAATCCTGTGAAGCAAAATTAGTCCACACAATATGTGGGCGACCATGCTCAGTTAATTTGCTAACAATATCTGGATCACTGCGGTCAATTAAGACCACCTGTACACCGCGATCACGCAATTGCTTGATCAACAGAAAGTCTTCCATCTCTTCAAGTTTGCGCTTCGATCCAGTAATTAAAATTAATTCAGGTAAATCTTCATCAGCAGCTTCAGCAACAATGGTGACATTTATCATCGCCATGCGCGCGGTACCGCCTAAATAAGCTAAACGCGCCTTCGCTGGCACACCGTATAAGAAATCACCATTACTATCAAACGTAAATAAATGTTTATTGGTGCCATAACAGCAGGCATATGGCTCGGCATGAGCCAAAGATGCAATACTGATGTTTTGGGTATTTTTAATTGGATTAAATAAATTGCCAAAGCCCTGTGATTTCACGTAAGCGATCGCTTTAACTGGTACAGCGTTAAATTGACGTAGTCCACCGAGATAACGGTACGAATAGCCAAGCGATGGCAGAATGCCATTATCAATATCAAGCTCAAAGGTATCGGGATTAACCGGTTGTGCCGAATGACCTGGCGTAACGAATACTAAATCACCTGCTTGTAGTCCAGTTACTTCTGGAGCCTGCACCACCATTTGCACGGTTTCATGACCAAGGGCTACTTGCGTCGCATCATTGGGTACACGTGCATGACTGGTAAATTGTTTAATTGCTTTGCCGTCTGAAGCACAGCGACAATTACCTAAAGAAGCGCAAATGATATAATCGTCAGAAAACAATTCGCTGGGTAAGACATCTTCTTTGACTTCTAAGCTGGATGCACCGGTAATAAATACACCATTATGCGTGGCATGACTTGCCGCTAATAATTCTGCACTGCGCTCTTGCTTCTTAGCCAAAACAACACTCCTAGACGCTCAGCGCCTCCAAACTCAATGTTTCACGACCAAGCTTTTCAAAATAATTATTTTTATCGGCAACTGAGCTAAACTCTTGGCTGGCCCAGTCGCTGACATAACCATTACCACTGCGAATTTGTTCAACCACGTGACCGTAAATAATGTAAGCACCTCGTTCAAACGACGCGCGCACTGGCTCTAATTCTGCTGCGTCAAAATCATCAACGAATTTAAGACCCGGGGCATTCATTTCTGTGCCAACCTGCACCGGCAAACCACGCTCGTCAGCCTTTTGAACAATTTCGTATAAATTTTCAACTTTAGTTTTCTTATCAGCTGCGTCTTTTAAATTCCAATTGCGATCAGGAACAATATTAATTGCCACTGAACCAGCTTCTTGGTGCAGATCTAATAATTTATCGGCTTCTTCACCGGCACGGGTACCGTCCAACCACGTTAAGGTTGGAATACCACCCATTGCTGCAACAAAAGCATTAATGTCACGCATTAATGGAAAGGTGTCTTCCGTTGGTTGCTGATAACCGACACCACCACTCTTCATGGTTTTGCTGCGAATCAGGCCTTGCAATTTAGCTGAATCTAAAGCCTTGGCTTCGTCTTTTTCGATGCCGAGCTTATCAGACCAGTATTGCGCACGTTTATTTGGATCTGGGAACATATGCTCAGCTTTTGCTTCATAAGCCGCGCACATGTGACGCTCGGTTGCATTACCAGTTGGGGTCAATGGCAACACATCTTTTTCGTAACGCAATTTAACTGGATCTAAAAATGGATTAACTTTTTCTAAGACCAAATCGTTGCGATGACGCGCACGTTGGCGCAAATCTTCGGCAAAGGCTTTTTGCGATGCAGGAATCGATCCACTCGGAAAACCAGAGCCCATGTGATAGGTAATACCTGGCTCACCTGGTGAATTAATTTCTTTATCGGCTAATTCCGGAAAATAGGCGCGCGTTTCCATGCCAGCCACGGTACGCACACCGAGCAAGCGGCCTGCTTCATAAAATTCATCAACACCATCAAAAATATCAAAGTCAACTAAACCAATAACGCCAAGGCCCATGCGCTTAGCCATCCACACCAAGCGTGATGGTGAATAGCCGTAGCCGTTGTACGAGCAGAAAGAATGACAGTGCAGGTTTACCCAGGCCTGCTTGTCCTCACAGGCGACATCGCCGGCATTGAGCACGTCGATGAGCTTATTGAGGGCAGATTTGCGTTTAGCAGGGTCAAAATCATTAAGTTGATCTTCCAATTCAGCGACCTTAGCTGCATCCGTCATAAACACTCCTGGGGCAGGGAACCTAAGCCATAGCTAAAACAGGCAAGTACGATTATATCGCCCCTACATCTTGTGCTCATCAATACTTAAAACCACAGCATCTGCTGGTCAATTTTTGAGCACAAACAGCTATTTTTGTTATAAATATAATTAAAATATATACTTATATAAAATAAATTGAATTATTATTGTAAGTTATTTAATTACAATGGTTTATAAATTATGCGTCGTAAAGCCTGCGACAGCGGACACTTATGCTGCTTAGTGCTTCGTAGGTGAATCACACCCTAATGATATATCGTAAACACTTTATTCACATGCATTTATATTAATGTTAGCAGGCGATAATTATGCTTCTATTAACCACTACGATATATTGTGGTTGACGAATGAGATTGTCCTACATATTGTGCCACCCATAGCCCTTAGTGGAAAAAAAAGCAACTTGAGCTGCCCGATCTTAATACTCTAAGTACTGATTTCTAAGGCTCTTGCGCACACTTCTTCGCGAAGCGTCTTGTAAATTTGTGAAAAAATTCGCAGATTTGCCCTAGGCAAGCTATGTCCTCCTCGAATCCCTCCTTCTCCACCCCTTTCACAAGGCCTGTCCTACATGAGCACCACCACCTCCAGCTCCGCTCAAGCTGATCTTGATAGCGTCAAGATCAGTGACCTCGACCCATCCATCTTTGCTAAGCACCGCGTCATCTCTCGCGACGGGACATTACGTCCATTCGATCCCGAACGCATCGCCCGTGCACTAGCCAAAGCACTCCCCGCCGCTGACGGTGGCGAATATTTATCAGCCCAAATGCGCGACCTCGCTGCATTGCTTGCCCGCCAAGTTTGTGAGCAACTCGCCTCACGCCGCCCAGAAGGTGGCAGCTTCATGGTCGAAGAAGTACAAGACCAAGCCGAACTCGTTTTAATGCGCGCTAGTCAACATGACGCCGCTCGTCGTTATGTACTCTACCGCGAAGAACGTCGCCAAGCACGCGCTGAAGAAAAACCAAGTGCAGAAGAAAGCGAATTCACCTTTCCTGCCATCAACGTCAAACATCCAGATGGTTCTAGCCAACCAATTAACGGCGCTCGCTTAGAACGTGTGGTAAACGAAGCCTGTACTGACCTAGATGGCGTTGAACCTGAAAAGATTTTAAAAGATACCGTCGCAAGTTTATTTGATGGCGTTTCGCTCAAGGAGGTTGGCGAAGCATTATTATTGGCAGCGCGCATGCGCATCGAAGAGGAGCCAAATTACACCTACGTTGCGGCACGTTTATTACTCGACCAATTACGTGAAGAAACCTGTGGAGAGCAACTCACCCAAGAAGAGCTTAAAGGCCAATGGAGCGAATATTTTTCTAATTATATCCGCCAAGGCGTTGAAGCCGATTTATTAAGCAAGGACCTCTTAAATTTCGATTTAGAGCGCATTGCGAAAGCATGTGTCCTTGATCGCGACTACTCCTTCCAATTCCTAGGCCTGCAAACCTTACGCGATCGTTATTTCCAACACATCGATGGCCGTCGCATCGAATTGCCACAAGCATTCTGGATGCGCGTTGCCATGGGTTTATCGGTTGGTGAAGTCGACCGCGAAGCCGTTGCCATCAGCTTTTATGAGCAACTCTCAAGCCTGCGATTTGTCAGCTCAACCCCAACTCTGTTTAATTCTGGCTGCATCAGCCCACAATTATCCTCATGCTTCTTAACCACCGTCCAAGACGACCTTGGTGATATTTACAAAGGCATTCGCGACAACGCATTGTTGAGTAAATTCTCTGGTGGTCTTGGCAATGACTGGACCAACGTGCGCGGCCTCGGCAGCCACATCAAAGGTACCAACGGTAAGAGCCAAGGCGTTATTCCATTCCTTAAAGTTGCCAACGACACCGCTGTTGCGGTTAACCAAGGCGGTCGCCGTAAAGGTGCCGTTTGTGCTTACTTAGAAACTTGGCACATCGACTTTGAAGAATTCCTAGATCTACGCAAAAATACCGGTGATGATCGTCGTCGTACTCACGACATGAACACCGCGGCATGGGTTCCTGATTTATTCATGGAGCGCGTCGAAAATGACGGTGACTGGACCTTATTCAGCCCAGACGAAACCACCGACCTGCATGATCTGTACGGTAATAAATTCCGCGAAGCTTATGAGCGCTACGAAGCACTCGCTGAAGCTGGGCAAATGAAAGTTGCCAAGAAAGTCAAAGCCAGTGACCTGTGGCGCAAATTATTAAGCATGCTCTTTGAAACTGGTCATCCATGGATCACCTTTAAAGACGCCTGTAATATTCGTAGCCCACAACAGCACTGTGGTGTTGTTCACAGCTCAAACCTGTGCACCGAAATTACTTTAAATACTTCCAGCGAAGAAACTGCCGTATGTAACCTCGGCTCAGTAAACCTTGCTGCGCACACTACCCCTGAAGGCATCGATAAAGAGAAAATCGAAGAGACCATTGCCGTTGCGATTCGCATGCTCGACAATGTTATCGATATTAATCTCTATACCGTACCTGAAGCGCGCCGCAGTAATTTGCGTCACCGTCCAGTTGGTCTCGGCATTATGGGCTTCCAAGATGCACTGGCGATTCAACGCATTCCATACAGCTCAACTGAAGCGGTAACCTTTGCTGACGAGAGCATGGAAATTGTTTCGTACTACGCGATTCTTGGTTCAAGCCGACTCGCTAAAGAGCGCGGCTCATACCAAAGCTACCCAGGCAGCTTGTGGTCGAAGGGTATTTTACCAGTCGACAGCGTTCAATTACTCAAAGACGAGCGCCAAAGTGAAGTTAACCAAAGCAATACATCAACCATGGATTGGGAAGTGGTTCGCAAACACATTGCTGATCACGGTATTCGCAACTCGAACTGCTTAGCTATCGCGCCAACCGCAACGATTTCAAATATCGCTGGTGTTGGTCAATCGATCGAACCAATTTACCAAAACCTTTATGTGAAAGCCAACATGTCCGGTGACTTTACCGTTATCAACATGCACTTGGTTTCTGAATTAAAGAAACTTGGTCTGTGGGATCGTCAAATGGCAGAAGACCTCAAATATTATGACGGCAGCCTGCAACAAATTCCACGCATCCCAGATGAACTGAAAAAATTATTTGAATGTGCATTTGAAGTACATCCAAAATGGTTAATCGCTGCTGGCTCTGCTCGCCAAAAATGGATCGACCAATCACAATCATTAAACATTTACGTCGCCGAACCAAATGGTCGCAAGATCGAACAGATTTACATGAACGCATGGAAGTCTGGTCTGAAGACCACCTACTACCTCCGCTCTATGGGTGCAACCCACGTTGAGAAGAGCACAGGTAAAGGCGGTGAATTAAATGCTGTTCCCAATGCCGACGAAGCAGCGGCACCAAAAGTCTGCTCCATCCTCGACCCAGACTGTGAAGCCTGCCAATAATTACCGGTTAAAAAGAAAGGATAAAACACCATGTTAAATTGGGATTCTTTTGAAGACGAAGTACCAAGCGCTCAGCCGGTAAGCCCAGCTCCGGCAGCGACACCTGCACCAGCTCCTGCTGCGCAAGTGCAAATCGACACCCCAACTGCTACCGCTGTTGCTCACGCACCAGAAAGCGTTGACGTTGAAGCTGCAGCGGTTCCTGAGGAACCAAAAATTAAGCAGCCATTGCAAACCGAAGCAGCAAGCACCACCAGTAGCATCGACTGGCGTAAAGAACAAATTAATACGCCACACATGCTCGATGGCGAGGACGCGCGCATCAGTGTTGATGAAAAGAAAATCATCAACTGCAAATCAGATTTAAATCAATTAGTTCCATTTAAATACCAATGGGCTTGGGATAAATATATTGATGGCTGTGCTAATCACTGGATGCCGCAAGAAGTCAACATGTCTGGTGACGTTGCTTTGTGGAAGAGCGATAAATTATCAGAAGACGAGCGCACCATTATCAAGCGCAACCTCGGCTTCTTCTCAACCGCAGATAGCTTGGTAGCGAATAATATCGTACTTTCGATTTATCGTCACATCACTAATCCTGAATGCCGCCAATACTTATTGCGCCAATCATTCGAGGAAGCCGTCCACACCCACGCTTATCAATACATTATTGAAAGCCTTGGCATGGACGAACAAGAAGTCTTTAACATGTATCGCGAAGTTCCTGCGATTCACGACAAGGCTGCTTACGAATTACAATTCACTCAAGATCTTGTCGATCCGAATTTCAAAACCGGCACCCCTGAAGCTGACCAACGATTTTTGCGCAACTTAATTGGCTTCTACGTCTGCATGGAAGGTATTTTCTTCTACGTCGGTTTCGTCCAAGTTCTTTCATTCGGTCGTCGCAACATGATGATTGGTGCTGCTGAGCAATTCCAATACATCCTGCGCGATGAATCGATGCACTTAAATTTCGGTATTGATATGATCAATACTATTAAAATGGAAAATCCACATCTGTGGACTGAAGATTTCCAAGAGCACGTAAAAGATTTAATACGTACCGCTGTTGATCTGGAATACGCATATGCTGTCGACACCATGCCTCGTGGCGTCCTCGGTTTGAATGCGGGTATGTTCCAAGATTACTTGCAGTTTGTTGCCAACCGTCGTTGTCAACAAATCGGGCTCGAACCATTGTGGCCGGAAGCCACTAATCCATTCCCATGGATGAGCGAAGTTCTTGATCTCAACAAAGAGAAAAACTTCTTCGAGACCCGCGTTACGGAATATCAGGTTGGCGGCCAGCTTAGCTGGTAGTCAAGTTGAGAGGAGAGGGAAAATCAAAAACCGTGGCTTGTAGCCACGGTTTTTGATTTTGTAATGCTGCAGGTGAGGACGCCTGCATGAAATCAATAATTGTCGATCCCAAGAGCCTACCCGGGAAGGTCGAGCACCAGCTCGACCAAGAAGGCGTTGCTGGTCGAGCTGGTGCTCGACCCTCCCGGGCATTAACTGACACAACAAAAAAATCCTAAGTAATCACATAATTATATTTGTATGCAAGTTACCCAAGAATAACAATTATCGCACTCGCGGTCCCAGGTTATCCCCCGCTTGCGACTGGTGTACCGTCGCGATTAAATGCGGTTGATGGACCATACTCTGCCAAGGCTGTCATGATGTATTCATTAATGCATTGATCGCGATGCTCGTAAGCGAATGCCCACATCTTACTATAACATTCGGCAACCTGATCTGCGTAATCGGGATTTCGCGCTAGATTAATCATTTGATGTGGATCATTATTTAAATCATAAAGCTCATCTTCGTCGTAGCCGTTAAAGACAAAGCGCCAATTACCGTCATCCCAACTGCGTTGAATACCATATTGCTCATTGCCATTTGACTGCGATGCATGCGCGCTTCGCCAATCACTTGGCCCCTCATCTTTAATAAATGGCACCAAGCTACGCCCACTCCCTGGCCAATCTTTTAATGCTGAATTATCGCTCAGCTCTAAGACTGTTTTAGCCATATCCTCTAAACCAATACGCGCATCAATACGACGGCCAGGATTTTTTAATCCCGCTGGCCAACGTATAGAGAATGGAATTTCATAGGCACCGGTAAACGATGGTAGGCCTTTACACCAAATACCATGATCACCTAAATAATCACCGTGATCGCTGCAATAAATCACAACGGTATTTTCTTTTTGGCCACTCGCCTCCAATTCATCGAGCAATTGTCCGAATAACCAATCTTCATAACTACAAAAAGCCCAATAATGGCGAATAGCCTGTTTATGTTCTTCGTCACTTAATTGATCAAAGCGCGCTTTGGTACGACGATATAAACCAGGTTTATCCTGCATCGCGTCTCTGAAACTTTCAGGCAGTTCAACCGGCGCGTCTTTATACATGTCTAAAAAACGCTGCGGTACACGATACGGATCATGTGGTCCCAAAGTGCCAACATAGGTACACCATGGTGTATCGCTTTTACATAATTCTTTTAATGCAGCTAAACCACTATTAACCACGTCTTGATCACGAAATGGATCTTCATCTATTAAATAATGTTTGTAGGGACCGTAACCATGACGAACAATATCACCCTCTTCACGCTTTGTCGGCGCTGGGTTCATTGCCCGTTGGCGACGACCTTCCCAATCGTTTTCTAATTGCTGCTTGTAATCTTTTTTATCCTTTTGTGGATTGGCTTCACGCTCAATGCCATTGACTGCCCAACCGTAATGTTCCGGCCCCATGTCATCGTTCACATGCCATTTACCGTGAAAGGAACAGGTGTAACCAGCCTTAACTAAATCATCACTCCAAACACGTACACCATCATTTAATCCACGTGAAATGGCGTTGTGCACATTCACATTATGCCACACCCCATGTTCGCTTGGATAAAGACCGGTGAAAAAAGTTGCTCGCGACGGACAGCAATGCGGAGATGGGCAACGTGCCTGAGTAAACATGATCCCCTCTTTATGAAAGATATCCAGATACGGTGTTTTCGCTGGATGTTCTGGGAAAACCGTCTGTGCGCGCTGCTGGTCTGTCATAAATATCAAAATATTTGGTTTCGTCATTTTCATCTCCAGCGTCTATATTAGGCATTTCCATCTCATTTCCATGGCATAAACTTCCAAACATGTCAAAAACTTGTGAGCTTGTTTTATGAAGTGGTATCAGCTCAAACAGCGGCTACGACGTATCCCCGAGCACCAGCACTGGGGACCAGGCGGTATTCACGCCACCATTGTCCAGCGCCGCAATCTCCCTTCTGTGAAAAACGATCTCAGTCCTATTTATCGTTGGTTGTGGCTTATCGACGGTGCGGTTACCTGTTTTGACGAACATAATCAGCGTTACGATTTAAAACCTGGCGATTGTTTTATTCGGTCACCTGACCAGCCACATCGTGTCGAACGACCGCAACAAGATAATTATCTTGAATTGGCCTTAGTCTTACCGCGCCTGCAATGGCAAGCCCTGTGTAAACTCGATTTAATCGACCCACAACAACGCTTCGCTTCTTTGGAAAAAAGTTCACAACACATCGATCTGTTTTGGCAATGGTTTTCCGGCTTAGACAGCACCACCAGTGCGCACGACACTGCTGAAAATATTAATCACTTACATCAATTACTCGCGCTCTTACAAATTCCACCATCGCCGCTGAGCAAACGTGATCGCGCTTTATCACAAAAAATTCAAAAAGCCTTAAGCGCCGACATCAATCGTAATGTGCCCATAGAAAACATCGCTGACGAATTTCATATCAGCATGGATGCCCTACGTCATTTATTCAGACAAGATCTCGGCTGCCTACCTAAAGAATTCCAAATTCGTCGTCGTTGCGAAGCTGCTGCTGAATTATTACTCGACCAAGAATCTAGTATTGCCGATGTCGCCGAAGAACTCGCCTACCCCGATCCTTTTTCATTTAGCAAACAATTCAGTAAAGTCATGGGCATGAGTCCACGCGCCTACCGCAAGCAATACGCCTAAGCAAATAAAGCCAATTCTAAACTCGAATCGCAAACTTCCTGACCCAACGCTGCTAATACGTCACGTAATGACGGGTCTTGGTATGCCAACGCTGCTGGCGCCCAAATCATAAATGCTTGATCAGATCGAGGCTCTTTAATTTGTTCATATGGCCACGCCTCGGCATTACCCAGATAGGGCGCGATAAAGTCCAAAGCTAAACGCAAATCTCCTCCATCACTGCTGCGATGATGCCAAAGGTCTGCATCAATTCGTTCGCCCATTAAAGCAACTAATGAAAATGCGCGCAAAGTCATAATGCTATAACTCAAACTAGCCGTTCGTTTAAGTTCTTCGGGCAAGCTTCCATCTGCTGCAACTTGCTCGTCCAATCGTCTTATCGATTTATTCTTAAACGTTTCCTTGGCCAAGGATTCATCACCCACAAACAGCGCAAATGAAATCAATTGCGCATCATACCAAATGCCACGGTTATTCTTAAAATTATCCTCAGCGATACCCTGCTCACTACTTTGCAGCCACTCAAGGAACTCCTTGAACCATTCCTGGAGCGATTCGTGTAAACTCAAAGTCCACGCTGCACTACCAGCCAATACACCAATAGCCTGCATCATATCCACCCACGTATGGGTCGATATCACACCAGTTGGATACGGAGGCTCCATACCAGGCGTATATTTTGAAAAGGTTAAGTTGGGGTTCATTTTTGTTGCAGGATTAATAAACCATGTTTCCAACAAGAACACAGCTCGTTCTGCGTAACGCTCTTCACCACTCGCAAAATATGCCCAAGACAATTCTTTTATTGCTCTGGTAAATTCACCAAGGCGCGCCTGATCATAGTCCGGACTTTTTACCGCTGGGCCAGTTTCACCATCTTTCCAAATATATGGCAAGCCATCTGGTGTATCTGGATTTGGCCAAGCATAGGTAGGTGAACGTATAAAATCATGTTTATCACCACTCGGCGGCACCAGGTTCTTATCCATGACGCTAAATGGGCCGACCGCTAATGCTGTATTACCTTTTTCAATTAAACGCTGCTTTACTGCCTCTGACAATTCTTGATGACATCGCTGCAATTGTTCCTGACTGCAATATATCTCAATAATTTTATCCCAGTTTATTCTCATATGCCAAACTCCGAATTATTTAAGCATAGAGCTCCGACGAATGCGCTCAAGTCAAGGATGGGACATTAACCACTTGTTACTTTAAACCTTTATGTCAAAAAACGTTTTGTTCATTAACAAGGAAAGCAAACACTTAATTGATAAACCAATAGCATAGCCCGGCAATTAATCCGGCAATCGGTAAGGTCAGAACCCAAGATACTATTACCTGAGCAATCACCTTTTTATGTGCCCCACCACCAGCTGCACCAATACCGAACAAAGCGCCCACCGAAACATGCGTCGTCGATACAGGCATACCAAATCGACTAGCGCAGGTCACCAAAATACCCGTTACAAAATTCGCTACAAATCCTTGGCCCCTATTCATCTCGGTTATTCGTTTACCTAATGTTTCTGCTACACGACGTGCGTTCACCACGCCGCCAATGGCCATAACAATGGCTATGCCTGCTAATCCCCAGCGTGGATCAATTTGAAAAGCGCTGAGCGCAACCAAGAGACCAAGTATTTTCGGGGTGTCATTCAAGCCCCGAGCAAAACATACTAGACATGCGCTTAAAAAATGCGCCGTATCTAGCAAGCGCTCAACACGTATCCCAACAAATGACCCGGGATAATGTTCTCGGCAAGTCACTTCATCTGCAATTGTTATGGTTGGATTAGCAGCTTGATAAATGGCGAGGGCCTCTTGCCGGCTTAATGCCATCACTTCGCTTGAGCAATCACCAACACAGATGCAATAATTTTTTTCGATTTTTAGATAGCGTCTGCAACTACGTAATATCAGATAAAACAACGCCGCACCAATGATAGCCAAAAAAGGGCTTATTAATAATGGCAACATTAATTTACTGCCAAGGATCGACCATTGAATTTCTGCAGGAAATGCCACCAAGGCTGCACCACATAATCCACCAATTAAACTATGTGTTGTCGATATAGGGAATCCGGTAAAGGTCGCTAAGAATACCGTTCCTGCTGACCCAGCAGCAACTGCCAACAATAAAACCGGATCGCCAGCTATTGGCACGATCCCCTTACCTGAAAATGCTTTCACTAATTCAGCTGCAATAAAAATAGAACAAAGCGAGCCTAATAATGTCGCTAGAGTCGCTATCGTTAGCGCCTGCTTGTAGTTGACCGTGTTGCTTCCATAGAGCGTCGCAACACCTTTAAAATTATCGTTAGCACCGTTTGCCCAGGCAACAAGAAAAGTACATATAACTAGGAAAAATATAATGGTCATAGTTGCCTGATTCTCAGTATACGCTTGTATTATTGCGGTGTTAGTTCAGATCCCGATTGGAGCTTATGAACCATAATCTGAGGGACATTAAAAGGCATTAAATACACACAGCGGAGCCCCTACGTTACCCATTGATATTACAGCATTTATGTAGGCAGAAGCAGTAACTGAAATCTACCCTTGCACATGCGCAAACTCAGCCATACATGCGTCTTTACACGATTTTAACATCTTATTAACAATTGACGGCGATCTATGAGCTCTGACGCACCAGTCCAACAGTCCCCGCAACAAACATCAATTCTTTATAAAATTGGAGTCTTCGTACTCACCGCAGGCCTTGTCTACCTACTGATACTTTCTGTAGGCATGGTCGGAACGGGCTTTAAGTGGTCTGCTGGTGGCAAAGAAGGCGCTAAAGAAATCTTCAAATTTGCAACCAATCCGTTTATGGGTCTCATCCTCGGTATATTTGCAACCGCTTTAGTGCAAAGTTCGAGCACGGTCACTTCTGTCATCGTTGGCCTCGTTGCTGGTGGTCTCCCAGTACACGCTGCTGTTCCAATGATTATGGGTGCGAATATCGGCACCACCGTAACCAACACCTTCGTAAGTCTCGGACATATAACCAAACCGGCCGAGTTTCAACGTGCCTTTGCCGCAGCCACCGTCCACGACCTCTTCAATTTTTTAGCCGTCGCAATTTTCTTAAGCATAGAAATCATTGTCAGCGTATTTAGCCCAAGCGGTCAGGGCTTATTAGAAATGTTCACCGAGCCCATTGCAGCAACATTTGCTGGAAGCGCCGATGTTGGAATTAAAGACTATAATTTTATTAAACCGCTAACCAAACCGATAATCGGATTATTCCATCACAAGAGCGGAAGTGGTATGCTCGATGGCATGGGTGCATTAGGCGGTGGTATTACAATGATTCTCATCGCGCTCGTATTTATTTTCACCAGCATCCTCTCACTAGGAAAAGTTCTTAAAAAGAATTTAACTGGAAAAGCTGAACGCGTTTTCCACGCCGCAGTTGGTCGTGGTCCAGTCAGTGGTATTATCTCAGGATCTATAGTAACGGTTTTGGTTCAAAGCTCATCTACCACCACCAGCCTCATTATTCCAATGGCTGGATCTGGTGTAATGAAACTACAGCAGATTTTTCCATTTACGCTTGGTGCTAATATAGGAACGACCGTGACAGCGATGATTGCGTCTTTAGCAGGCGGTGATAGCCCTGAACTAGCACGTGCTGCATTACAAATTGCCCTTGTACACTTAAGCTTCAATTTATTTGCAACAGTTTTGATTTATAGTATTCCATTTTTACGCAACATACCACTTCGTGGTGCAGAATGGTTGGCAGACGTCGCCGTTAAAAAGCGCGTCCTTGCACTCACTTATATTGCTATCTTGTATTTTGTAATCCCGCTTTGCCTGCTATTATTCATGCAAGCTATCAGTAGCGACGAAACCCCATCTACTCCTGGCAATTCGGATCAAATAAACCAAGAACAAACGCCGGCAACACAAGGAAATAAATAATGTTAGAAGTCTTCAAAGCACTCTTCGGCTCAGGCCCATCACAATCATCACTTATCAATGAAGCCACCAATCAATTCTTGGAAATGCTGGACCAAGGCAACACGATGATGGAAAAAGCCATTCCTCACATACTAGATAAAGATGTGAGCGAGGAACTCATTGCTGAAATTCGTACTATCGATAAATCTACCAACAAACTGGAACGCAGCGTACGAAAACTCTTGGTAGAACATTTGGCATTTGACAAGCAAGATGCGCCAACCTGTTTAATTCTTATGTCTGTTGTTAAAGACGCCGAACGCATGGTTGATGAGTGCCGCAATTTACTGGATCTTGCCGCGTTGGTTCACGAGCCACTGCCTGAGAAATATCGCAATGCTGTTACTGACTTCGCCACCCAAGTTAAAGACATCCTTTTAAACACACGTAAGGCTTTCGCCGATCAAGACGAAGCTGCCGCGCTTCAAGTTGTCGAGAACGAAAAGCCATTCATCGAAGGAATGAAACCGATTCAAGATGAGTTGTTTGACGACGATTCCCTTAGCACTCGTCAGGGCATCATCGCCTCCCGTTCTTTTCGCGCCATTCAGCGAATCCGTGCCCATCTAGGGAACATTGCTAGCACAGTGGTCTTTCCGGTCCATCAAATCGATTTCGCTAAGCGAAAATATGTGCAAGAGGCAAAGGATCGCATCAATTCGCCAGAATAGTCCTAAAGTGTAACAATCGTTACAACACAACTTGGGAATGGGTCGATTAGCTCGGACTCAATCCCGTTTCGTGCATGACAAATTGTAGAATTTCGCTGGCCAAGGCTTGTAACTAAGGTTGCTATTATCATCATGTGCAAGCGTCAGCTTTTGACCACATTGTCCTTAAATTTAAGTCTCTACGCAAACGTCTTTTGGAGTAGCGCATGTCCTCACACCCCCTCAATCCCGGTCGGCGTGGTATTACCAGTGTCGCCCTTTCAGTTGCCTTAGTCTGCACCTTAAGTTCGTGCATGGGTGGCAGCAAACGAGCCAGCATCGAAAAGATGTTAGAGACTCCTGAACCAAATGCCGTTGCTAAAAACATTGATTCGCTGCTCAAAAAATTAGAGCACCCTAAGCGCAAAATCATGCCAGATGATCGCTGTGCCATGATGACCGTCGCAGTAGAATTGGCTGACCGTGCACGCGGATTCGCACCTGATGAAAACACAGGGTTACCAATTGTCCCTGATGAACAATATGCGCGTTTAAGTAAATTGTTAATTGCAGAAATTGATGACCCAGGCATTTACTATAAAGAAAAAACTTTAAGTAAAAAAGGCTATCAATCATCAACCGTCAAAAAGCATTTATCAACTTGGGCTGCATACGAATTAGCCAACAGTGACTTTGGTGGTCAAGAGAAATTAAATAAATTGCTGGGCTTATTAGGCAATCCAAGCTATAGTGGTTATGATTTATCGTGGCAACGAGCTGCGGCATACAATGTCGTACGTCAGATCGACCTGGTTAAGAGAAATCCACGCATTCAATTGGAAGTTCTTAATCGCACACATAGTGCTCGCGTCCTTGCCGGCTTACCCACAGAAAACCCAAATACAGCACAAGCTGAATTAGATAATTTACTCGGCGTTATCGACTCGCATATATTAACACTCCCGTTAATGAACGAGTCACTTAAGTCATTAAAAAACAATTCCGATGCCAAGTTAATTGTTGCAGCCATTCGCCGGAACTATCGCCTACTCGATCGATTATTGGATTCAGGAATTAATGAGGCAGGCCTTCAACGCCACCTTTATGAAAATATTGAATTACTTCGTGGATTCGCCTTTGATCATGCCGATGCAGATGTTCACGCCTACGCTCGCAACACCCTGGTTCGCTTTGCACCATTTACCTATTTAGACGGCGTCATAGCCAGCGAAGATGCTGAGAAAAAGAAACGCTGGGTTCAAGAAACTATTCAGGTTCTCCCAGTCATGGATGCTTTTATGACAACGGTCACAGCAGAGGACTTAGAAGTCTTTGCACTTCCTGCCTTCACCAAAGCAGTAGCCCAATTGGAAGGAAAAGAAGATGAACGCAATGCTCGCGAGCGCGCCAAAGAAAGCGCCAAAGAAGCATTGAAGAAACTAGATGAAGATATCAAACGCGATGAAGCCGGTGTAAGCCTGTTACCAGATGACAGTAAACCAATTGATGAAGGCACGAAATTATTTCTCGCCTTCGAAAAGGTCAGTGCCAATATCATTAATCCGGTTTTCTATTTTCCCATAAACAATTTCGCCAGCAAACGCCAAAACTTCTTAGATCAAACCTTCAGTATGCTCGCATCATTTCCAAGTGCTGAACGTGAATTTATTTTAAGTGAATTATATAAACAAGAACCTGTTCAACTATTAAATTATTTAAGCAATAACCTAGAAACAGAACATAAAGCCGGCCAAGATTATGCGCTTCAAGATATGTTGATACTCGGCAACCTCGGCAATGACAAACGCCTTAGCACGGAACAACAGGTGCTTGCTCGCGAAAAAGCAGCATGGTTTTTAACCCAAGCCTATGACGGTGGCGATACAAGAAACCTAATAGAAGCAGCAATGCAATTCATTCATGACCAACATCCGATGGTCTTAGCCGCTGCATTAAAAACAGGTCTGGTTCACTTTAATGCCTTGAGCCAAGAAGCCGCATGGGACTACGCCCAAGCCTATACGTCATCACTCAATCAAGCTATTACCCTCACCGATAAAGATGGAAAAGGCTTACGCCCTGATGCCTGGCAAGAATATTTGCAAGCATTTTCACAATTACATGACCGCTGGGATTTCAGACCATTCACTATCTGCATCCCTTTCTTGCTCAAAGAAAATCCAAATGTACTCGTCAATATTATGCTTGAGGACAAACCATTAGCCAAGCAACCAAACACTAATGTCATCGAAAAAGATCCAAAAGCTAAAAAAGAAGATCCACTCGACCCAAAAACAAACCACGACCTTTTAATTGCACGCGTCATCATTGTCTTTGATATCATGAAGCGCGCCAAAGGCACTGTTGATCAAGCGCACTGGGATAAAGCTGTTAACTTCATGATCGGTAAATTCAAAGCATCAAATAGTGAAGAAGTTGATTATGCCATTGCACGAGGCTTGATCGAATTAGATCGAGATGGCGATAAGCCCACCAAACGTGTTATCGATGCGGTATCAGCTAAATATCCCGGATTTACTATGTTGGTTGCCGATATGGATAAGCCGTCGACCAATCCACCTGCAGAGGACAAGACAGCACAGGAAAGTACCGCTCCTGAACAGAAAAAAGTAGAAGAAACACCAAACGAGAAAAAAGAAGAAGCTGCTCCCGCTGAAAAACCTGAAGTAAACACCGAAGCGAAAGCGGCAACACCTGAAGCTGAACCAAAAGAGGCCGAAGCACCTGTTGAAGACAAAGCTGTAGAGGAGGTAGAAAAATGAAGCGCCTATTACCTATCGTTCCAACGCTCGCGTTACTAGGTAGTTTATATGCTGCCGATGTGTCGGCCCCTCTACCAAGTATGGAAATTCCCTCATTAGCCAAAGTAACTGAACTATCCAATGATGTATTGAAAAAAGAATACGCTGTTGATGCACGTAAAATTCATGATCTGGCCTATAAACGTCCTGAAGTGAAAAAAGCCAAACCGGTATTATGGGCGCCGGAAAATCGCGATCAATTAAAAGCCAAAGACATTAAAGCCATTTATGTGCAACCGGTTAAAGATCACAAAGGGTATTCTCCTTACAGCGAAGAGAAACTACCCTCACTGCGACGTATTTTCGTATTAACCAATGATAATCGTGTCTACTACACACCAATTTATGGTGGAAAATACAAAGCCGTTGAAGATTTAGAAGTTAAAGAAGATACCAAGGACGTTACCAATGATGGCACCGTCGATGCACGTGATGTTATATACAGTAAAATGGATTGGGCTAATTATAAGACCCGCGTTAAACAGCTGACAAATTTATTACAAGTTGACCATGACCTTTTTGAGTTGTTTACCAATACCGATGAAGCAGAGATTGCTAATAATGGTATTGCCAGCACCAAACCACTCGATCCAGAAGAAATGGTCAGCAAGGGCTACGTCTTTGAAGTCGTAGTCGCTGGCACTGAAATAACCAGAAAATGGGTCGTTAAACCAAATTTTATGGTTCAACTAGATCCACGCGATTTCACTGGCATTGCTGGAGAGCATGGCTTTGACGGCGACGCCGGTGAAGCTGGCGCTGATGGACAAGATGGCGAACCTGGCATTGATGGACGTGATGGACAAACCGGAAATCATGGCCGCTCAGGCAGTCGTTCTGGCGCTGATGGCAATGTTGGTCAACGCGGCGAACGCGGAGAGGACGGACGCCAAGGTGGTAACGGTGTAAATGGCGAACATGGCGTTGCAGGTATAGATGGCGAAAATGGTTTACATGGTGAAGACGCCCCTCCTGTCGAAGTCGTCATTACCCCAGTAGATTGTAAATGGTATGACAAGCCACTGAAACGTATTCATATTAAACAACCAGATTTAAATCGAGATGAAGTCGTTATTCTCGCTTGGGATCAAGCATTAGCCATTAATGCCCGTGGTGGAGCTGGTGGCAACGGCGGTAAA
Organism: Planctomycetota bacterium; assembly: GCA_028280785.1. Lineage (GTDB taxonomy): Bacteria > Planctomycetota > UBA11346 > UBA11346 > UBA11346 > JANQLF01. Next base: position 569 of record JANQLF010000288.1, on the reverse strand, counting down.
GGCGGCGACGGCGGCAATGGCGGTAAAGGCGGCGACGCTGGTCGTGGCGGACACGGTGGTAACGGTGGTCGTGGCGGTAACGGTGGCGCAGGCGCTGCCGGATATCGCGGAAAAAATGCAACGCAATATTCTCCAGGCACCAATGGCGGACCTGGTGGAGATGGCGGCAACGGCGGTAACGGTGGAGCTGGCGGCAATGGTAATCGCGGTGGTACAGGCGGTAACGGTGGCAACGGCGGACCTGGAGCTAATGGCGCAAATGGCGGTAACGGAGCCAAAGGTGCAGTCGCCTCTGTAACGGTAAAAGGATCAAAAGAATTTTACGACATAAGCAAAAAGACCGTAGCCGTAGATGTACGCGGCGGCGACGCCGGTAAGCTAGGACCACAAGGCAAAGGCGGCACTGCAGGTGCCGGTGGTAAAGCAGGTGCTAAAGGTAATCCAGGTCGTGGCGGCGGTGCCGGTGCAGCAGGTAACGCAGGCGCTGGTGGCAAAGGCGGCAATGACCGCAAAGCAGCTGTTGCGGCTTCGTTCTTTGGCGCACTCCTTAGTGGCGGCAGTGGATCCGA
>JANQLF010000244.1 GCA_028280785.1 Planctomycetota bacterium | reverse complement strand
TATTCAACTATCTTCACCTGAACACACATCTATGCGCTTTTATAATTCCTGGGAAATCAAAAAACTTGATCTGGAGTGTCAGGGATACCTGCTCAGCCTAGAACAAATGGGCATACTCACCGCCGCTAGTAGAGAACTGATTATTGACCGGGTGATGGCATTAGAGACTGATGAAATCAATATCGAGCAACTGCGTTGGGTATGTTTAATTGTTTTGTTTAACTTGTCTGGTACTGATGTTCCTTATAATTGGCTGGAAGATGTCATTATGGATTTATCCTCTTCTCACATTCACTAATTTTTAATCGCTACATACTAGTTGTTGTTCCATGAGTAAGAACCTCGTTATCGTTGAGTCTCCGGCGAAAGCAAAGACTATTGAAAAATATTTAGGCAAGGACTTCCACGTATTAGCATCTTATGGTCACGTACGTGACTTAGTACCTAAAGAGGGCGCTGTTGATCCTGATAATCAATTTGCCATGAAGTATCAACTCATTGAGCGTAATGAAAAACATGTATCTGCGATCAGTAAAGCACTAAAAAAATCTGATGCACTATATCTTGCGACTGACCCGGATCGTGAAGGAGAAGCCATTTCTTGGCATTTATATGAATTGCTTAAAGAACGAGGATTACTAGAAGACAAAGAAGTACACCGCGTGGTGTTTCATGAGATCACTAAATCTGCAGTACAGGATGCCATCGACCACCCACGTGAACTGGCCAGTGATTTGATTCATGCTCAACAAGCGCGCCGAGCGTTAGATTATTTGGTTGGTTTTAATTTGTCTCCTTTATTGTGGAAAAAAATCAAACGTGGTCTATCAGCTGGCCGTGTGCAGAGCCCCGCACTTAGACTGCTTTGCGAACGTGAAGACGAAATTGAAAAATTTGTCGCCAAAGAATACTGGACCATAGAAGCCGACTGCAAAAAAGAGAAACAACCTTTCCAGGCAAAATTGACACACTATCAATCAAATAAGCTGGATCAGTTTGATATCAATAGTGAAAAACTTGCAGAAGATGCGCATAAAGTCTTAACTAAAGCATCGGACGGTAAACTTATTGTTGGCAAAGTCGACAAAAAAGAACGTCGCAGAAACCCTACAGCGCCATTTATTACCTCAACCATGCAGCAAGAAGCGATTAGAAAATTACGCTTCTCCGCACAACGCGCCATGCGCACTGCCCAACAACTCTATGAAGGGATTGATTTAGGCTCAGGCCCAGTCGGTCTCATTACCTATATGCGTACTGACTCAGTAGTACTAGCCAACGAAGCTGTAGAAGAGATTCGCGGCTTAATTACTGAACGTTATGGAAAGAAGTGTTTACCTAAAACACCTCCCACCTATAAAACTAAATCCAAAAATGCTCAGGAAGCGCACGAAGCAATTCGACCCACTTCTGCGATGCGTATACCTGAAGAAATAAAAGAGTTCTTATCTGACGAACAATACAAGCTTTATGATTTAATCTGGAAAAGAACCGTGGCCAGCCAAATGACACATGCAACATTAAATACTGTAGCAGTCGAATTACATTGTGGTGATGAGAATAATATTTTCCGCGCACTTGGCTCATCAATTAAAGACCCAGGTTTTATGACTGTGTACCAAGAAGGTGCCGATGATAAAACTAGTGATGCTACTGATGATAAATTACTTCCTGCAATGGAAGTTGGTGATGAAATTAATTTAGAACAAATTCGCTGCGAACAACATTTCACAGAACCACCACCGCGTTATACTGAAGCCAGTTTAGTTAAGGCCTTAGAAGAATTTGGCATTGGCCGTCCGTCAACTTATGCGTCTATTATTTCGACGATCCAAAATAGAGAGTACGCGGAAATAGAAAGTCGTCGTTTCTTTCCAACAGATATTGGCAGACTAGTTACGCGCTTTTTAACCAAGCATTTCACTAAATACGTAGATTACGATTTCACTGCCAATCTGGAAGATGAATTAGACGAAATCTCACGTGGTGAAAAAGATTGTGTCCCT
>JANQLF010000232.1 GCA_028280785.1 Planctomycetota bacterium | reverse complement strand
CCCGACCAAAGATGTCCTTAGCGAAGAAAATTTAAAGCGGGCGAGACGGCTTTGTGAAGCATTTGATGAAGGTGCTGAGTGGTGCCGGCAGAGTGCAGCCTGATATGAATTCTCTTTTATTCAGTCCGTTCAGTGAATACGTTTTTATGCAGCGTGCCTTAATCGGCAGTCTTGCCGTGTGTTTAGGCGCCGTACCTGTGGGCATATTTATGACCTTAAGACGGATGAGTTTAACCGGTGATGCCATGGCACATGCCATACTGCCGGGTGCTGCCATCGCGTATTTGCTATCGGGTTTATCTTTGATCGGACTTACTTTGGGTGGTTTAGCAGCGGGTCTTGTAGTCGCCGCGCTTGCAGGTTGGGTCGCGCGCAGTACACATCTTAAAGAAGACACCAGTTTAGCCGCGTTTTATTTAATCTCGCTGGCACTAGGGGTGTTAGTTATTTCACTCAAGCACAGTAACATAGATTTATTTCATCTACTCTTTGGCAACATTTTAGCCCTCGATAACGCAGCACTTTGCTTATTAGCCAGCATAAGCACAATCAGTTTGTTGCTAATGGCATTTTTGTATCGCCCCTTGGTAATCGAATGTGTCGACCCTTCCTTCTTACGCCGTTCCGGTAACGCAAGTTCAATCGCGCATTACGGTTTTTTATTTTTAATGGTGATTAATTTAGTGGCAGGCTTTCACGCCCTGGGCACATTGATGGCAATTGGCATCATGATCTTACCCGCAGCTGCAGCCCGCTTTTGGGCGAAAACATTGGATGGCATTTTAATTACCTCCGTACTGATGAGTTTTGCGGGTTGTTACGTCGGGCTGCTACTCTCATTCTACTTCGATTTACCCGCGGGGCCAGCCATTGTACTTTCATTGGGTATCGTTTACATAAGCTCACTATTTATCGGTTTGAACGGTGGATTGTTTGAAAAACACTATCCAAGGCGTCATCTCACCGGATAAAACTTATGTGTCGAATAACAAATTTTTTTAAGCTGATTTTTCTTTGTCTGTTATTTGTAACGAATACCGCCAACGCTAACGGTTCAAGTATTCGCATTGTCACCAGCTTTTCAATTTTGGAAGACTTAGTTAAGGAACTGGGCGGCGAATACGTTAACGTCGTGAATTTAGTTGACCGAAATAGCGATGCGCATATGTATCAACCTAAACCTTCGGATGCGCTTGCCATTGTCGACGCTGACTTAGTCATCTTCAATGGGTTGGAATTCGAAGGCTGGATTTCGCGTTTATTACAAAATAGCGGATACAAAAATAAACAACTTATTGCCAGCAAAGGGGTCGATGCGATTACTTATGGTGATGAGGTCGATCCACATGCCTGGCAAAGCTTTCACAATATTCGCGTGTATATCCAAAACATCACTCGCACCCTGATCATGCTAAGGCCACAGCATACCGATGAATTTATGCGACGCCAAAAACAGTACTTGAACACCTTAAACGCCCTGGAACATCGACTTATAGAACAGCTTGCAAAGATTCCCAGGGATAATCGTATTGTCGTTACCAGTCATGATGCTTTTGGTTATTTAGGGCGCGAGTTTAATATCCAGTTTCTGGCGCCAGTTGGTTTAAGTATTGAAGTTGAAGCGTCTGCAGAGGATGTCGCTGCCGTGATTAACCAGATACGCGAGCAGCAGGTAAACGCAATTTTTGTAGAGAACATTACTAACCCGCGATTGTTACAGCGCATTGCTGCCGAAACAGGTGTTACCATAGGCGGTCGTCTATATTCCGATGCCTTGAGTAATACAGACGGTCCAGCCAATACCTATTTAAATATGATGAGACACAATATCGAATCGTTAATTACTGCATTTAATCCAACTTAAAATCATCCATTAAACGATACGATATATCAAAACATGAAGGATAGCTAAATGCCTAATAAAATTCCCGTCACGGTACTTACTGGTTTTCTTGGTAGTGGCAAGACTACGCTGCTTAATCGCATTTTATCGGAAGAACATGGGCTGCGTATCGCTGTCATCGAGAACGAATTTGGAGAAATTGGTATTGACCAGGATCTCGTCATTAATGCCGATGAAGAAGTTTTCGAAATGAACAATGGTTGCATTTGTTGTACTGTGCGTGGTGATTTAATTCGCATCTTGGGCGAATTAGCCGGGCGTAAAGACAAATTCGACCGCGTCATTCTAGAAACGACTGGTATGGCGGACCCGGGTCCCGTCGCACAAACGTTTTTTGTAGACCAGGATATCAGTAAGCAGTATGAACTGGATGGCATTATCAC
>JANQLF010000219.1 GCA_028280785.1 Planctomycetota bacterium | reverse complement strand
CGCGAGTGTCCCCACTCGCATGAAACGTACATTTTGCGGGTGAGGACACCCGCGTTCCCGGGGGCTCATATCGTCACCTCAATATTTATCTTTGTTTATCCGTGTCCATCTGTGGTTCTTTTTATTGGCTAACTGGTATGAGCTTTGGTCTTAGGCCATCGCAACGCGATTCTTAGTTTTAGCATTTACAAATGCTCACAAGAATCATAAAGCTTGGGTGCCAATTCCCATAACTCAGTAACTTCATTTGCCTCGAAAATCAATGAACTATTAACAAACAAAAATACTTTTGCTCCTATCTCTAAATTAACAGCACTACAAACCGAGAGAATATAGAATAAAGTTCCAACATCGCGATAATCGAAAAGCAACTCGACTTTTATCTGATCCTCGGTCGAGGTGATGTAATCAGAATAATCACTTATTTCGTCATCTACTGAAACTATGATGACACTTTTACCAAATGTAAATTGCTCTTCGTCTGAATCGCCAAGCCGCACTCCTAAAGCACCCCGCAGGCAACTCATTACATATTCATTTTTATTTTTTTTAATTGCGCGAGGAATTTGTACATGAAACAATACAGTTACATCTGTACTCATATTAATTCTACCCTTTCATTTCCTCATTCTCTCCGTGTCTCCGTGTCTCCGTGTCTCCGTGTCTCCGTGAGAGTCTTTAGTTCTATGCGTGCATCTTTCTGTATTGCCTAGGGCTAAGGTCCATCGACTTCTTAAACGTATGACAAAAATGGCTTTGGCTCTGAAATCCACACGATAGTGCAATATCAACAATACTTTGCTCGGGGCTCGATTTGAGCAATTCGCAGGCACGACGAATACGTACGGCGTGCAGCGCGTCGACGAAGGTCATGTCGCATTCATTTTTAAACACGGCATGGAAATGACTGCGCGATAAGGGACAAAACTTCAAGATATCTTTGATACTAATCGAATACATGTAATTAAGCTCGATATAGTGCAGTATTTCAGCAATCAGTTCGCTATTACTTGGATTAGGTAGTGCCGGTAATTTATGATTGGTCAGCAGCGGATCACGAAGGATCGAAATCAAAATTTCAGTGATATGCGATTTAATCACCGCGTTGTAACCAGGACTGCGACGCAGAAATTCCATATTGATTTGATTAAGCAAATGGGCGATGCGTTTAGTGCCGGTTTTTGCTAGCGGGAAATAACAGGCCTGCTCTTTGGCATAGAGACCGATATTACGCAGCGCGCGCAAGGCTTCAGTATCGTGCATGTTTTCCTCGTCGAACATGCGTTCATGTAAATTAAAAACGAAGCAGGAAAATTCCTCACCTTCTGCACAGTAACTCATGTGCTGTTGACCGCGGGCAAAGACGAACAAATCACCTTGCTTGATAGGGACTTCACCGAATGGCGTTAATTGGCGCCCCTGCCCCTCGATACAGTACAAAATTTCATGATCATCATGCTCGTGTTTGTAACGACCAGGATTGGTATGCTCATCAATATGCACGAAACAGGCGGTAAAGGATGTTTGCACGATACTCAGACAATAGCACAAAAACTATCTTAAGCAATTCTGTGAAAATTCATGCATGTATCTCTGCTTCAGATAATAACATAAGTCTATAATTAGATTTACTCTTAGGTAGCTACCGCTTTAATGCATCGATGCGCTTTTTACTTTTATTCTGTCTGTCCAATACACTGCTTGGCTTGAGTAGCGAGGCATTAACCGTGAAACGTATTATCGACGGCGATAGCATCGTCGTTACCGGACGCTGTGCTGGTGTGGAATTACCGTTCTCGATTCGCCTGCTCTACTTGGATGCACCTGAAATGCGCGATGGTGATAAAGACAACCCACATGGGCAGGCTGCACGCAACCACCTCAAACGCCTTATTAAACCAGGTGATAAAATTCATTTGTGGACGAATGCTAAATCGTTTCAAGCTGATAAGCACGGTCGTGTATTAGCGATTGTTTACACTACAAAAAAAGTCTGCGTCCAAGAATACATGATCAAACATGGTTATTCCGTTTATTGGCAACGCTTTGGTAAAATGCCGCACAAGCAACATCTGCATTGGGAGTCACTCGAAGCATCAGCAAAAAAACAAAAACTTGGATTATGGAATACCCAAGCAGAATGGCTGACAGAAAAATCAAATGAATAGTGATCTGCGCTACAACGTCTATTTACGCAAGGCCAGAAATAATTATCTACGCGAGCAAGCTGTAGAAATTATTCAAAAATACTGCGGCATCGATCAAGAAACTGCGCAAACCCAACTGCATAATGAAGTCTTCCCACTGCTCAAAGATGTGAACAACGAGCAAGCACAGCGTCTGATTCTCGAATGCGCAGACCGTGGATTATTCGCTATCGTCAGGTTGATTCGCTAGTTCATTCCAGTAACTAACTGTATTTACTATACTTACATAATCTGAATATATTCCAAAAACATCCGTCCATCTTCATGGCAGGCCCCGCCGGCTTTGAGTAGTATTCGCGCCACAGGAGCCAAGAATGAGTCTTATGACCATCCCCCAAGCCAGCATAACTGATTGTGTAAGTGAAGCGGATATTCAACAATATCGTGAAAATGGGTTTGTGAAAATTCCCAATATTATCAGCAAAGAAGAAGCGGCATTTTATCGCGAAGAAGTCATGAATTGCATCAATGAGCGCAACAAATCACGCGGTGATGATCAAGGCATCATCATTGATCAGTATGTCAATATATGGCGAGATAATGAAGTCCTGAAAAATTTAACCTTGCATCCTAATGTTGCTGCCGCTGCGAAAAAATTAGCCGGCAAAGCGCTACGCCTATGGCATGATCACATTATTTCTAAATTACCACACAACGGCCGTAAAACTGAATTTCACCAAGACCAACCGTATTGGCCACACGCCAATTCAACCCAACCGATTTCTTGCTGGATCGCACTCTGCGACGTACCACAGAAAAAAGGCTGCATGAGTTTTATTCCTAAGTCGCACCGCATTACTGACATAGAAAGTCATTACCTCGGTGATGATAACAGCCTCTATCGCTTAGCGCCTGAGTTGGAATACGAACCAAAAATTACCCTGCCATTAAAAGCTGGTGATTGCACCTTTCATCATGGCCGTTGTGCCCATATGGCTAATGCCAACGACACTGATGATCATCGTACCGCGCACGTGGTTATTTTCATGGACGAAGAAACAACGTTTGACGGCAGCGGTCACTGCGTCACCGAACCGATGAATCTTGAACCGGGCACAGCATTAAATGATGAGGATATGTTTCCTCTGGTTTAGTAGCGCTAGACTAAGACTAAGACACATACCAGTCATCGATTTAACGCTGCTTCGCGACATGTGAAGCAGCGTTTTATCATTTCAATACTTAACTGAATGCCCTCAAAGCGGCTTTGCGCATCGGATTCATACTCTATTACCCATGGTCCTTCAAAATCCGAACGCATGACTTCGTGGGCCATGCGATAGGTATCCCAC
>JANQLF010000201.1 GCA_028280785.1 Planctomycetota bacterium | reverse complement strand
GGCTTGAATTTCTGAACTGAGTACCTGCATGACAGGCATGGATAAATCACCACGGTATCCAGTGGCCGCATCCATATTGACCTCAAAGCTTGGACCGTCGTCGCGTTCTTCGATGCGCACGGCTGCCCAAGAGAGGAGGCTGTCTTCTTTAAGATGACTTAACTGGATGCGTATTTGCTGGCTCATGAGCAGCATCCTGGTGAAAACGAGGCTCCATGCCAGCGATTAGCTGATGCGCTGTTCCAAGCGTGCCATCATCTCCTGTACAAGATCTGCATGCTCAGTGCTATCGACGAGATTATGATGCTCGGCCATATCGTCTTCTTGATTGAATAGGGCATATGGCGCTTTGTCTTTACCCACCATCAGTTTCCATTTGGTGTTAAGCAGCATGTATTCTTCGTATTCTTCACTCAATGCGTCTTCGCGGAAATGTTTCTCAGGATCATTAATCGATGGAATCATTGAGCGAGCTGATTGTTGGTAAGGCAATTCAGAACCGATTAATTCAACGATGGTTGGACCAAGATCAGACCACTCACACGGACTTTCACAAACGTGTGCAGCAGCAGCCTTGGCTGTTTCTGGTGTGCGCACCAGCATCGGTACACGCACGGCTCCGTTCATAAATACAGATTTATAAACAAGCCCGAAGTCACCATTCATTTCGCCATGGTCAGAGGTAAAGGTGATAATGGTATTATCTAATTCACCTCGTTCTTCGAGTAATTTTAAAATATTACCGATTTGTTCATCGATGAGCGTGATGTTACCTGCGTAATTAGCGCGCATGTCTGCAATGCGTTGAGTATCCTTATCAGAATCTAATTTATTATTTTGATAGCGCTCAGGCATCTTTTCAGATAAATGTTTTTTATGTTGGGCCTTGGGCATGTCTTCTGGTTTATACAGAGCGTCATAGGGCTCCGGTGTGTCCCAAGGCTCATGTGGGCCACCGAAACTCAGCCAACAAAACCATGGCTTCTCATCACTATAGTTTTTTAAATAATCATGTGCTTGGGTACCGACGTAAACGTCTGTATAATCATCGAGCCCTAAAGTTGATGGGCGAACCACCGTTGGGTCATTGCCAAATCTATCAGCAAAATCTTTTTTATACTCTTCCCATTTACCTTTATTATCCCAATGTTCAGTCATGTAACTTAAAACACGTGCACTTGCGCGTGGGCCGCCAATTTCATTGACATCATCAATGCCGAGTGCGTTCATCAAATCTTCTTCATCGCGTAAGTCTTGATTGCCATGCGGATGTAAATGTGTTTTGCCAAATAAACTTGTACGATAACCAGCATCGCGGACACATTGCATCCAGGTCTTGGTGTCTTCACTGGTACGATGCTCTTGATTTTTCCACACACCGTGTTGGTGCGGATAAAGTCCGGTTGCCATAGTCACGCGTGCAGGAATACAGACGGGTGTTGTAGTAACGCAGTTTTTAAAGCGCACGCCTTCTTCAGCGATTCGATCGAGGTTTGGTGTCTTGACCCATCCACCGGAACAACCCATTGCGTCCCAGCGTTGTTGGTCGGTCATAATAAATAAAATATTCGGTTTATTCATGCAAAAAGCATAATTAGCAACGTGAAAATGCTAGTAGAGAGGTCAATGCATGTTGCATACAATCACCGTTTTAGTGCTATTTATAGCCATGGCTAATCAGTTCTGGCGATGAATCAGGTGGACATGTAACTAAGTGCGTACTTGATTGGTGATGCTCAAACCATCCACGGTGATTAAGTAACTATTACATGGGGGAATCTTCTACAATGGAAAGCTTGGAATAGGAGCTGTGATTAATAAGATAGGATTAATGGAGCATACTTGTATGAAGTGGTTTATTACAATTATATTATTGAGTTGTTCAGTTTCCGCGCTGTTGGCTCAGGACTTATTCGGTGACCCTAAAGAGATTCAAGAACAGAAGGAGTTATATTTAGAATTTTTTGGTAAAGAAGACGAAAAAGCAAAGAGTGAATCGAAGCGATTAGTTTTGGCTGCCAAGCTATTGGAAAAGTCTCAAGAAGCTGATTACAAGCCAATGCAAAAGTATCTCTATCGTCGTGTTGGAGAATTATGCGAAGGTGCAAAAAAGTTTGAGGCCTATCGCATTCGGATTTCTTTGCATGACTTGCTCTATAAAAATGATCGTAGTAAGGATGCTGAGCTGAATACCCTAATGCAGGAAGCTTGGGATAAGGCCGACAAAGAACATAAGGTTCAATATGCCAAGCAAATTGCTTCATTTATCAATGCTGATGCCGAGGCGGCTCTCGAAGCTAATGATTATGCCGAGGCAGAAGAGCAGTATAAATCATTAAGTGATTGGTTGAAAAAAGCCCTTGATTCGGATGGCTCAAAAGCAGCAAAATCACTGGCTAAAAAAATAAGCAAGGTGGCCAAAGAGTTTGATCGTATTATAGCGGACCAGGAAAAGGCAAAGACTGATCCAGGTAATGTTAAATTAAATGAAAAAGTTGGTGCCTTTTATTTTGCGCATAAAAAATGGGAGCTTGCCGAATCATATTTAATCAATGCAAAATCGACATTGGCTCCAATGGCCAGTGCGGCAAAGGGTCTTGATGCATCTGCCGAACAGGCACGACTCATACTTAAGACTGTGCCAGAGCTTATCAAAAAAGAGCGTGATGATGATATCAAGCACAGTCTGTTGAACTTAGGTCTTCAGGCCTTGGTGGTAATTGAAGCTGATAAGGAAACCAGTGATTTAATGAAATTAAAATATAAGAAAAGTGCTGAGGAGTGGCCTGATGAATTAGAGCGGTGCAAAACTGATGCATTGGAGCGCATCGTGCTCAGCGCTGGTGGTGGTGACGAAACACGCTATTTGCGCCTTGGCTGGGAACCGCTCTTCGACCATAAAGCACTGCCGGGAAAGCCAAATTATAATAAAGCGGGATCAAAGATGGATAAGGAAGATTACGTGTTGCTTGGTGGTGGCCGATATATTGATTTAGATGTTGGTGTGAGTGAGGTTGTCGTTTTATTTGAATTTCATGACATGAGTAAATCGCAGCGTGTTTATTTTGAATTAATAGATTCTCAAGACGAAAGCAAAGGCAAACGTTGCACCTTCTGGCCGAATGGTCAAATGAAAGTGCATGCAGGCATGAACGGAGAAGAAAAGAAATCTATTAATTTCAACAAAGAAGATAAGCATAGCGTTCGTTATATGCACAATGCCAAGAAAAAGACCTTGAGCGTATTTTATAATGATATAGAGCTTGCGACATTTGACGATGTCCCAGACATGAAATCGATAGGTACTGTTGACATTGCTGGCCAAAAAGGTGACGTGCCTATTTCTACACGGATTAAAGCTGTATTAGTTAAATAGTATTTTTTGGTTAATTTTTCTATTTAAAGACTTGGTCCAGGAACCCATTGGGCGCCAATACGAATGTCAACTGGCGGCGTATCGGTACTGTGTTTGCCGAATTGAATACGGTGATGGAGGTGGCGAATTGCGGCTAGGCCGCGCTCGGCAGGTTGACGATCGTAACCGGCAACATCCTTATCCCCTTTTTGGTGAATAAGTGTGCAACGAGGTATTTTTTTTAAGCATGTGAATCGCAGTTCATTGGATGATGCGGATACAACGCCGTTAATCCGTTTCTTTTTAATCCAATCGGCAACGTGTTGATTGGTATTATTTTTATTGGTAAGAAATAGAGGCTCAACGCATGTGAGTTTGGGTGACATCAAGCACCATGCTTGTAGCGCACCAATTTCCGAAGCTAGTACATTGGTTTTGCCATAACTCGCAATGAACCCAATACGTGTGCATCCTGCATCTTGCATGCGCGTGCAACAATCGCGTAAAATATCATAAAAGTCTAAGCTAATCCGATCGATCGGTAGACCGCTTAATTCTTGGCCGATGGCAACACAGGGTATTTGCGTGAAAGGTAATTCTTGCGCACGTTCAAGGTTTATACCGCGCATGGGAAAAATGACCATCCCAATAGCATTACTGTCATGTAGGCGTTGCGTGATGGTTTCGTTCGCTATTTCTAGATAATGTAGGGAGTAGCCTAATTCTTTTGCGCCTTTACTGAGTCCACGTAAATAGTCTCCTGACCACCAATGTTGGCGTGCTTGGTCTAATGGTTCGTTTAACAAAATAGCAATTAAAGCTTTACTGGGTTTTTCATTCGAGTTTTCACGACGACGTGCCAGGGCAGCCAAGAGCGGATCAGGTCGATAGCCAAGTTCCTTGGCTATCTTATCAACACGTTTGCGTGTTTTTGCGCTGATGCGCGGCGAATGCTTGAGGGCCATAGATACGGCTGCTGCGCTGATGCCGCAGCGTTCAGCGATATCATTGAGCGTGATGCGATTATGAACCATTGTGCTTTATAGCTTAAGCAAAACTTGGCTCGAAGCCAGTTTTATAACTGCTATCGTTCGCCCATGAACACTACACAAGACATTATTTGGCTCGAATGCGAGGCATTCGACGAACGCGGCGGCTGGGAAATTGATGCCCAATTTATGGATCAAATGGGTTCACCTTTTCTCTTGGCTCATGGTTTTGGAACTCCTGTCGCTGATGCACGCACAACATTTTCAGTAAAGAAAACGGCTCGGCATCGTATATGGGTGCGCAGTCGTAAATGGTGTGTGGCAGCAGATGTCGGCTGCTTTCAAGTAATTGTGAATGGTCATCCAGTTGAGCAGACATTTGGAAACGCAGAAGAATATTGGCATTGGCAAGATGGTGGCTGCGTTGATTTATCAGCTGGAAAAAACGAAATATGTTTACGAGACCTTGATGGTTTTGATGGGCGTTGTGATTGTGTGGTTTTGAGTCCGGTCCTTGATTGGTGGCCGCCAACAGATCCAAAAATATTCGCTCAAACACGTCGATCTTTATTGGGATTAAAAGAATGTGAAGCAGAACGTCATTTTGATTTAGTAGTTATTGGTGGTGGTATTTCAGGAATGTGTGCGGCTATCGGCGCAGCGCGTAAAGGTCTAGAGGTAGCATTAATTCAAGATCGCGAGTGTTGGGGTGGTAATGCGAGTAAGGAAATTCGTGTTGGTCCTGCCTCTGATCGTAATCTAGCGCCGTATGAACGCATTGGGGATTTAGTCGCCGAATTGGAAGGTAGTGTCGAGGGTGTTAATTCAGGTGACGGTAGTAATGCGGATACGACAGCAAGCTGGCCACTGATTGAAGAACAACGACGTGCAATAATATCTGCCGAAAAATCTTTACATGTTTTACAACCGTGGCGATTAAATAACGTTGATACCATTGATGGCACAATTCAGTCAGTTGTTGTTGAACATATTAAAAGTGCAGAACGCCAACGTTTGCATGCACCTTTGTGGGTAGACGCAACTGGTGACGGATGCCTTGGTTATTTAGCTGGAGCTGAACATCGTTACGGGCGTGAAGCACGAGCTGAGTATAACGAGGCTTTTGCCCCAGAGGAAAGCGATGACCAAGTGCTTGGAGCGACCCTGCATTGGTATAGCGAGCAAGGCGAAGAGGAATTTCCTGTTCACGCTTGGGGTTTAGAAATAGATAATGAAAGCTGTCAGCATCGTACACAGGGTGCATGGAATTGGGAAGCTGGCTTTTTTGATAACATGGTTGATGAAGCTGAATCGATTCGTGATTTATTGTTACACAGTATTTATGCGAATTGGTCGTGGCAAAAACATCACAGTGAACGTAAGGATGAATATGCGAATAAACGACTGGCTTGGGTTGGCCATGTACTCGGCAAGCGTGAATCACGGCGTTTAATTGGCGATATTGTTTACAGTCAAGCAGATATTGATGCGGAATCTGGTAAGTATGACGATGAATGTGTGGGTTGCCGCTGGGGCATTGATGTGCATGTCCCTAATCCAGACATGAAAGATGCGCTCTATAAAAATACCTACCGTTCTGTTTCTCAGCATCCACAGAAAGATGTTCATCCCACGCGCTATTTGCCCTACCGCAGTCTTTACAGTAAAAATGTGAATAATTTATTCGTCGCTGGGCGTTGTGCCAGCATGACACATTTAGCGCACGCTTACTTTCGTTGTATGCGAACCTGTGGCTTAATGGGTGAAGTGGTTGCGCTTGCTGCTGCAGTTGCTCATGAACATAAATGTACACCACGTGCTGTTTACCAAGAACATTGGCTAGATCTTAAAGAGTCTTTGTGTAACGGCTTACAGCAACTTTGTCGGTCGTGAATAAATTAAGTGATATTGATCTAATGTGAGCTATTGGATAAAGTTCTGATTTGATTGCAGTTTTTGTCGTAGTAGTGTTGTAGCGCATTCTTACCGAAGGAAAATTGTATGCGCTTAATCTATTCGACGTTATTGTGTTTAGGATTAATTAGTTTTATTCAAGCAGCTGAAGGATCGTTGTTCATAAATAAAGATGCACAGTTATCTGGTCTGCCATCAGCCCCAGGTTCTCACATTGCTAAAATAAAAGCGATGAAAGCGAATTCGTGGCTCTATTTAGGTAAGGCCAAAGATGATCCTAAATGGGGTCAAGCCAGAGGCCGTGCCTATTCACCGAAAATGGCTTATTCGTCAGCGCTTAGTGGTGCTTTTTTTACCGGCGAAGGTGTGCATGGCTGGTACGATAAAGAGACGGGTATATATCAGGATGGTGTTTGGCTCTATGATTGTCAGGCCCATGCGTGGCGTTGTATTAAACCAGGTTCGAATGGCAACACTATTTCATTAAAATTAAATGATGATGGTTTTGAAGAAGACGAACAAGGAAATCTGGTACCGACGGCTTTTCTTGGTCACGGCAATGATATGACCACCTACGATTCGGAATTACATAGATTTGTATTTGTTGGCGACGCGGTGAATACCTATTGGAAAAAATGTATGGGCGAACGCCGTATGCAGTGGCTGAAAAGTGATAAATTGCCCAAAACATGGGTTAAAAGCCCCTGGGTTTATGATGTGCAGACTGATAAGTGGATACGAAAGCCAATTACCGGATTCGCACCGAAATTCAGTGCAGGACGAACCACATCGATTCAATATATCGCATCTAAAAAGAAAATATTTGTGCACACTGTTTTAAGTGGGGCTTTGTATTTTGACGTTGAGAAATATAGCTGGGAGAAAATTGATACTGGGGGCACCAAGCTCAATTTAAAAGGAACCCAGGTGAGCATGTATGACCCGAACCAAGAGCGCGTTTATTTTTGGGGTATGCAAGTCAAACCTAATTTACATATACGTTATTTCGATTTAAAGACGCATAAGTGGGTTGATACTGGAGTCACTGGCCCGCAGATGACAGGTAAACATCCTTACGTCACATCTTATTTGGCTATGCATTACGACACTCAAAATCAGATCGGCTTGTTAAAGCATGAGAAGCAATTTTGGATATTTGATCCTGCTTCGAACACGTTTCATGATGCACCGTTGCAATTTCCTAAAGAATACAATTCGAAATGGCGAACTTATTCAGGCTTCTATTCATCCGAACTAAATGTGCATTATATTTATTTGGCAGGTGATAGTAAAGACAACGGCACGTTTTGGGTCTATCGCTATAAATAGAGCTATTCCCACGGCACGGCAATATTTTGCTGACGAAATTCACTGGGTTTGCAGCCGACTTCTTTTTTGAAATGGCGTGAGAAATAATGGGGATCGGCGTAGCCAACTGCCGCGGCGATGCTGGCAATCGAATCGCTGCTTTCCTTTAAGCGTTGTACTGCTTCTTGTAAGCGCAGGTGAATTAAATACTGCCCCGGGCTGGTGCCGACATGTTCCTGAAAATGTCTATTCAGCGAGGTGCGATGAATACCTAGTTCTTGAGCGCAGGTATTAATAGAAAAATTGCTATCGGGCCAGTGGGCATTGATAAGGGCAATAGCTTTATTGCACAATTCATTATTGGTGTTGTTTTCGGTGGGTCTTTTAATCAGTGATAATAAATGATAGGACCGACGACTTGATTGGCGCAGTCCGGCAGGGCTGGTGTCATCAAGGTGTAGTAAAACTTTATTGATTAATTCAATCGGCATTTCTTCGACATCATAAAGGCCGCCAGCGTCAACGCCAAAGGATTGGGCAATAGGCGTAATTAATCGACCCAGCATTGAGCACCAGTAATATTCGAGCGAACCGTTGCGCGCTTCGACATAAAATTCAGAAAAAGGTTCGTAGAAGCCGACTTGACCAGCCTTTACCGGAATGACCCGATTACCGCTGCGCATGACGCCCTGGCCTTCAACGAACCAAAAGATGCGATTGGTATCGGCGCGGATGTAGCCGGTGTCATAGTTTTTTTCCTGCACAATGTAATGACCTACCGTTTTAACGGTGATCGGTAGATCGATGCATTTATGAATCGCTGGTCGGGTCTTTCGTTCATACAGGGTGTAGGCCATAACGCTTATCCTGATACAGCACAGTTAGTGCTACAATAGTCCAGTTATTAATACATATTAACTATGTAAATTCAATAAAAAAGCGCATAATACTGTTATATAATCATCCAAATTGATACATTTATCCAGGAGCGTATCATGTCTGCAGCTATAGCAGGAAAACGAGTTCTATTTGAAAAAGAGGCCAGCGTGGTCGTTGCCGAGTGGGAGCATCCCAAGCTCGAGGCCGGCATGGTCTTAGTGAAGAACGTAGTGTCTTTGGTTTCGGCCGGAACCGAGTTGTCTCGTCTGTATAATTATCACCCCAAGCCACAGCCCTTTCCACGTAACACTGGTTATGCGTCAGTGGTTAAAATTGAGGAGCTCGGTGAAGGTGTTGAAGGACTCGATCCGAATAAATTATATTTAGCGAAAATGGGTCATATCAGTCACGGTGTTGTACCGCCCGATTCATTAATTGAACTACCAGAGAATGTTAAACCAGAGCACGCGGTGTTTGTGGTCATGGCGTGCATTGCTTTACGCTCTGTACGTCAGGCAAAAGTGAGCATTGGTGATTCTGCATTAGTTATTGGTCTTGGCTTAGTCGGTCAATTTGCTCAAATATTATCGCGCTTATCTGGCGGATGCCCAGTTGTTGGTTGTGATTTAAGTCCGAAGCGTCGTGCTATAGCCGAGCAAACTGGATTGTTACGTGCGCTTGATCCCATGGCTAAAGATTATCAAGAACAACTGCGCAGCTTTACTGAATCTGGCCGTTACCGTGCGACCTTTGATTCGACGGGTACGCCAAAAGTTTTTGATCAATTGCCTGAATTAACCGATGATAATGGACGCTTAATGATTTTAGGTGGTATTCATAAAACCGTAGACTTTGATTTTTATACCCACGCCCAAAAGCGTAATTTACGCATTATTGGTTCTGGTTCCTGTGACAAATACGATTGGCCATGGGATGAAACCAATAACCGTAAAGCACTGCTGCGTTTAATGGCTGATGGTGTGCTTGATGTTTCACCGTTGATGACGCATTACGTGCCGATGGAAAAAGCTCCAGAAATTTATCCGATGTTACATACTGAAAAAGATGCCTGCATGGGTGCTGTGTTTACCTGGGACGGTGAATAATGAGTAAATTACGCATGGGTATTATCGGTGTGCGCATGGGTGGTGGCTATGGTGCAAAAATGCATGAGATGCCTGATGTTGATTTTGTAGCTATGCATGCGCGCACCCAACAGTCACTCGATACGCGACTGAAATTATACCAAGATGAAATTGCTGCCAATCCAACGCCGTATACCGATTTAAAAGAGATGCTCGAAAGGGAGCATCTTGACGGTGTGGTGATCAGTACGCCATCTTCTACACATCATAGTCTAGCGGAAGTCTGCGCTGAATACGGGGTAAACGTATTAATCGACAAGCCTGTTGATATTAATCAAGAAAATATTGATCGTATTATCGCTGCTCGTGATGCCAACAATGTCAGAATGGGCGTTATTTATCCATCGCGTTTAAATCCACGTTTTAGCGGCATTAAAAAAGTAATCGCTGATGAATTATTGGGCAAACCCATTTGCGCCAATCTACGTCTGAAATTTTATCGTGATCAAGAATATTACGACAAAGGTGCCTGGCGTGGTACGTGGGCCTTTGATGGTGGCGGTTCGTTGATGAATCAGGGTGCCCACCAAATGGATCTCTTGAGCTGGTGGTTTGGCAAACCGGTTTCAGTTATCGGCGAATTTGCTGCATTAAATCATAAGATTGAAACTGAGGATTGGGCCAGTGGTGTTGTTACCTTTGACTCTGGGGTGAAAGTAACGATTACCACGACAACCTGTGCGCCGCCAAAAATGGATAAAGTCGATTTCGATTACCACGCTGAAAACGGTTCGATGTATGTGGCTAAAGACGCAGTGCATTATAGTTCATTGGAACAAGACTTAGAAGAATTAGATACACCACACTTTGAACATCCTGTGCATGAATTTATTGACGCGTTGAAAAATGATCGTGATCCGATGGTCAGCGTTGAAGACGCGATGCATTCAGTTAACCTCATTAATGCCTTGTACCAATCGGGTCGCGAAGGAAAACGCGTAACGATAGCATCTCGCGAGGTTGCCACTGTTTAACATCTAAGGACTTTTATGAGCCAGCCAAATATCTTAGTCTTTTTGCCCGATGGTGTGCAGGCTCAGGCGTTTTACAGTGATGAATGCAGAACTCCGAATATCGATCGTGTTCGTCAGCGCGGTGTTACCTTTAATCGTGCTTACGCACCGTCATCGGTGTGTTCACCTTCGCGCGCGAGTTTAATGACAGGTCTATTGCCGCATAATCATGGTGTTTTGCAGGTTGAGCATGGTGTTGATGAAGATCAATCTGTATTGCGCCTCGATAAAAAACATTGGGCGCAAGCATTAAAGGATGTTGGTTATCAAACAGCTTATTTTGGAAAATGGCATATTGAACGGAGCCACCAACTAGATCAATTCGGTTGGGATGTAAATGGCATGGATCCAGAGGCCGTTGTCTTCGGTGGTGAGGGCGACTGCCATGAGACCCATGATGCTGAACCGTTGTGTACGCAAACGCTGCAAAGCGCCGAGGGTTATCACCCATTTAAATTGTGTTCAACGACTACCGAGCCAATCGAACAACGTATTATGGGTCGAACAGAACAAGCAGCCGAAGCCTTTTTAGATGAAGCTTTTCAAAAAGATCAGCCATGGGCATGCTGCGTCAGTTTTTCTGAACCCAATGAGCCCTTGGTGACTCATGAAGATGTATTTAAAAGCTACGACCGCGATGCATTAACACTGCCAGAAAATCGAAATGATACATTTGATAGGGCGCCTGGTTTATATCGACGCGTGAGTGCCATTTATAATGAATTTGACGAATCAGCTTGGCGCGATATTCGTGCCGCCTATTTTGCCTGTATTACCGAAATCGATTCCTTGTTTGGTAAATTAATAGATAAACTCGATGCAGCTGGGCACCTAGATAATACTATAATTATTATAACGACTGATCATGGCCGGTATATGGGCGCGCATGGTATGGATAACCATAACGTTGGTGCTTATGAAGAGATTTATCGTGTGCCGATTATTGCTGCCGGTCCTGGTGTTGCTGAAGGTTATCTGTGTGAACACTTGGTAACCTTACAAGATATTGCGCCAAGTATTGCCGAATTAACGGGGGCCAAGTGGGAAGACTTAGCGGATTCGCAATCCTTTGTTCATTCACTGAAAGATCCGCAATCGGAAAATACTAATATAGCTTTTGCTGAAAATTTTGGATCTCGGTTTTACGTCAGTGCACGGGTCCTGTGGCAGGGCAATTGGAAATATGTCTTAAACGGTTTTGATTACGATGAGATGTATAATTTGGCGGATGACCCACATGAACTGAATAATCTCATTGATTTACCGGAACACGCCGAAAAGCAAAAAGAATTATTATCACTGCTGTGGAAACAAGTTAAAGAAACCGGTGATCATACGCTGTATAATTCACACTATCCACCTATGCGGTTTGGTGTAGTCGGTCCCGCTATACAATGATAGTTTATAGGCCTGGAAGGATCAGGTCATGTATACGAAGCTGTTCTTAATTTTATTAATCGTTATAAATGCTCAGTGTTTATCGGCGACTGTGTCTGATGGCGACAAAGTAATTATTTATGGTGATGGTACTGCAAGTGCAGTAGTAAAATATGTTGAAAAAGAATTGAAGGATGTACTTAAACAGCGAAAAATTAAAATAGATGAGCGTGGAAAAAAAGGATCAAATCTACAAAGCTTAATCGATAGTGTCGAAAAAGAAGTACTCAAGAAGAAGCCGAATCTGGTTTTGGTGACTTGCACTATTGCAGATGTCTATGATGTAAAAAAGAAAACCATGCTTGATGGTTTCGATGTTGGTGTCTATGTTAAAAATATGGAATCATTAATCGCGTCGTTGCGGAGCGCTGGACTGTCTGTGGCTTTGGCAACACCTAGTGTGGCAGGCGAAAATATCAGCTCAGAGGCAAATAGTGCCTTGGATAAAATTGCGGAACACATACGCGCCTATTGTGAAAAAGAATCTATAGCCTGTTGTGATTTTCGTAAGTTGACAATAAAACATTTAACTGCAAATAATCCAGATAAAAAACATAAGGGAATTTTAACTAAAGATGGTGTGCAGATTAGCAAAGATGGTGCAGTGATTCTTGCGCCTGCGCTTCGTAAATGTTTGGGTATGAGTTCGAATGGTATCGGCGCACCCTTAGTTGCATCCGACCGTGTGTTATTTTTCACTGGATCGGGATCTCCATTTACGGGCACTGCGAAATCCTTGTTCAAACCAAAAATGCAAGAACGTATGGATAAGAAATTTGCTCATCTCGAGCAACATGTTCGTCCAAGTTTTAAATTGAATGCATTGAAAGATCGTTTATTTCAAAAAATCGCGATTGAGGAAACCGTTATCGCTCAGAAAGCACGTGTAGCATTTATACATCTTACCAGTCAGCGTCACCCTGTTGCAGATTACAAAAAATACATGGATGTTGTTCGAGCAAAAGTCAACAAATGCTGTGAAAAGGTAAGTGAAGCTTACGCGGATTCGGGGACGGTATTCATGATGACGGAAGCAACGAGCATTGACGATACCAATGATCCGATGCGTCAAGTTATTGATGAAATGAATAAAATAGTTGTTGATGCAGCAACCGCCAATGATTTACAAGTAATGGATTTAAATGTTTTACTTGCAGCTGCACGTGCAGAAGATCCCAAATTCGAATTGTGGCTTCATGGCAAATTTGGGACCTACTACAGTCAGGAATTTCTACACCTTGTCGAAGCAGAGATGGCGCAACTTGTTGGTGTAGGTGATTAATTACACCGCAACTAAATCGGGAAAGATGACATCTTTGCCCGCTTCCTGTTCGATATCCATAATTGTCAGATCTGCTGGTGCAGGCCCAAAATCAGGTATCGACATTAATTCACCACCTTTGAGTGCCGATTGATGGGCAATAATGCCGGGAGCGCACATCCGTGCGGCTGTCCATACATTTAATACTGGCGTTTGTTCTCTCGAAACCATGTGCACAAAATCATCAGCGAGGAAGTGATGTGATCCACCGTGACCATTGCTAAGACCATTAAATGTTGGCGGCAAACGCTCGAAATCATGCGTGGCGCTGACACCGCCTAAGAAATCATCTTGTGCACCTTGGGCTTTTTGTTCGGCCCAGTCTTCAGGAAGCGCTTGTGGTTTAATAATTAATTGCTCAGTGAAATCACAATTAGTGCGATCATGGCGCATCCATAGTCGATCAATTAATGCGCCTTTGGTGCCTTGAACAATTAATGGTGCAACGCCCGATACACGACGGAATTCATTTGCACGGTAGCTAGCGCCACCTGATGCTTGGAACAAACCGGTTTCATTGCTAAATGCATTATCGAAATAACTCAGTTCGCTATCGAAAATAGCATCTTCGTGATTATCAGTTTGGCCAAAGCAGCTTACTTTTTGCATGGGTTGACCGGTGACACCAACGATCTGACCGACCGAATGGGTTGGATATAACATTGGTGGGAAGCTCGCGAATTGCTTCCACTCATCGCCATTAGCGATTTGATAAGGCGGATAAAAACCATGCTCCATGTCATGGCAGTAATTTGCTTCGCCATAGACTAAATCACCAAAAGCGCCGATGCGATTTAATTTGCGCGCTAAAATGGTTGGTGCTTCGTACCAGGTGGTTTCACCAAGCATGTAGAGTTGGCCGGTTTCTTTGACCGTATCAATTAATTCTTCGAGTTCTTCTAAGCTAATTGCCGCAGGAACTGCTGAAAAAACATGCTTACCAGCGCGCATTGCTTTAATTGCCCATGGCGCGTGGGTCCATCGTTGGGTGTACACACCAATGGCATCGACATCACTGGCGAGTAGATCATCGAAGTTATCAAAGGCACGTTTAATGCCGTGCTTTTTACAAGCGGCATCACGGCGTTCGGCCATGCGTTCGGCAATCACCACTTCTTCGACAAGTGGGTGGGCCTGAAAGAGGGGGATAAAATGGTTGGGGAAGGGGCCAGCGCCCAAAATGCCTATTTTCATAACATTGCTCCTGTGATGTATCTCAGTGATAATACACAGTAAAATTACATTGAATATATCTATTCTGTACCAATAATATAGCATTTGTGACATTCGAGACTTCCGGCACCCATTTCACCTTACCCAATCAGCGTCAATACCCATTGGCGCCGGCCTGCATTATTCAGCAGCAGCGCCGTTACCGTGAATATAGCATAGACTTACCGCGAGTCGTAGAGCGTAAATTTCAGGTTGGATTTATGCAGTGCACCTTGAATGGCTTTGGTGCGATTCGTACGCCCAGTGGCAGTTATGAGATAGAACGCGGCTATTGTTTGCTAACCAATATTCATCATGAGCTCAATTATGCTGCTGGAGAAGCCGGTTGGGAATTTATGTTTATGACCTTTATTGGTAATGCGGCCCGTGTTTTGATTGATGATTTATGTGCCGTACATGGTCATCGTTTGCAGGTTAATTTAAATCATGCCAGTATCCGCGCGATGCGTTCTTTTGTCAGTAAACCTGGCCTTAGAAATCAAACTATTGACCCAAGTTTGGCTGCACGCCTTGCTGGCAATGTGCTTGTGCACTTGTGTGAATATAATGCACCGCAACAAGCGGCTGAAGAGCATTTGGTGTTGGAGGCATCACGCTTAATGAGCCAAGACCTCAGCGATCCGCCGCCAATTGCTGTTGTTGCCGAGCAATTAAATATCTCGCGCGAATATTTAACCCGCTTATTTAGCTCTCAGCTTGGTTTGGCTCCTGGATCTTGGCTGCGTCAGGAGCGCATGCGCCATGCAGATTTGTTGCTGCGCTCAAGTGGTGAGCCGATTGAGGGCATTGCCAAGAAGGTGGGATTTCAGTCGGCCAGCGCTTTCATCGCCGCCTTCAGGCAGCACTTTGGCCAGACCCCGCATCAGTGGCGCAAGCAAGATCTCGGTAGCATATAGATCATAAAGATCTTGTATTAATATACTTACAGAATTGAGTTATTTTTATAGCATATTTGTTGATTTTTGAGCCAAGTTAATTAATCTAAAAAAATAGATCAATTGAATGTGCTGATGAGTCCGAGGCTACACCAAAAATGAGCAAGTTTCTCAACGTGAAGAATACCCTGATCGAGCAGTTGGATTCTGGCAAGTATGCGCCAAACCAACGCCTGCCGACTGACCGTGAATTTCATAAGGAACTCGGTGTTAATCGACTCACTGTGATCAAGGCGCTCAAAGCATTGGAGGAGGAAGGACGCGTCGTGCGTCGTCGCGGTAGTGGTACGTACGTTGCTGAACACCCACCATTAATTCCTGGACGCACTTTAAAGCTGGCATTTTTACAGCGCCATGAGGTGCATGTAGATTACTTAGAAACGAACTTGTACGGACGTATCGTGCGCGGTGCGCTTAATCGTGCACGCATGGAAATTGACGCACAGGTATTCAACCCTGAAAAAAATGTTCCAGGTTTACACTGGTCATGTCCAAGTGGCTTTCTTGATATTCATTGCTTTGGAGAGCCACTCGATGGTGTTTCTCGTCGTCCACCTTTGGAGCCAATCCGAAAAGGTCATTACGATGGGCTAATTGTAATGGCCATCGATAATGATTCATGGTTAGAGGAATTATTAAGTCTGAATATTCCAACAATCATAGTCGATTACCCTAATGACAAATTTAAACATCGCGCTGACCATGTCTTTTTTGATGCGATAGATAGTTATCGTCATGCTACCCATTATTTTATAGAGAAAGGTTTAACTCAAATTCATTTTATTGGTGAGTGTCATTGGTTGCCTGCCGAGGAAATGAATATGAGTGTTGAAGAGTGGCAGAAAAATCGCAGCGAAACGCGGATGAACCCGGACAGTTTGATGCGTTTAAGTGCATTTAGACAGGGCATGGACGAAAAATCATTAGGTGTTAGCGATGAACAAGTGCACTTCACCGTAAATGGGGTGCCGCAGCTTCCAAATTTGGCTAAAAAATTGGCGTCATTACCTAAAGACTTGCGACCACAGGCATTGCTCTGTCATAATGATAGTTTGGGAAGGATTATGCAGAAGTATTTAGCCGAATTAGATGTTCATGTTGAAACACTCGGCGCGACTGATCGTTTGCAAGATGATGAAGATGCGGCCATTATAGCAAATGATCAATACGTTGGTGAAACGGCAATGCAATTATTATTAACGCAACTCAAAGAAAAACAGTCACATCATATTAATGTTGGTGTTCCTATGGCGTTTCGCACATTAAATAATGAGGATGATAAATCATGAAGCTGAAAATTTACTTAATTGTATTTATTATGTTTGTCCAAGTATCATTGAATGCGGCTGATGAATCTGTAACACCTGCGCTAGAGGCCAATGCTGAAGTGGCTAGTATCCTGAAAAATTTAGGAAAAAATCAGTCTGCAATGTTGCCAAATGCACAGATCATCGGTGAATTCAATGAAACTGCCAAGAAGCATAACTTACATAAAACAGGGCCGCGTAGTCGTGACTTTTGCAAAAAGATAGTTTGGGCACCAGAGAGAAAACGTGCATTGTTTTGTGGTGCCAATCACGCTGTTCCTCATCGTCTCAATGATGTATGGGAATTCGATTTGGCTGCAAATGCATGGGTGTGTTTGTATCAACCAGATAACGAACGTGATTATCTAGGGATTGGTAAAGATTACAGTGATGTTGAATTTAAAGATGGTATTTTAATAACCAAGCGTGGCGGTCCAGCGTCAATAGCTCATACGTGGTGGGGTTTGACCTATGATCCGAATGAAAAAGCTATGTTATTCATGAATACGTGGGTAACAAAAAAAGCCAAGGCAGTAGAGCAATTAGGTGGCAATCCTGATGATTTATATAAAGGACCACCGTTGTGGGCTTTTTATCCAGAAAGTAAAACCTGGAAAATGATTAAGACCGAGAAGCCTTTTCCTAAACCAATTTTCGGTGGTTGGTTAGAATTTGTACCGACATTAAAAGCGACTATTTGGCATACCAATAATTGGCAGGGACGTGGTACCTGGTTGTTTAAGCATCAAGCAGGAAATCTCGAGGAAAATACCTGGTCGATATTGAATAAAGAAGAGGATCAGAAAGTATTTATTAAAAATGCGCCAATGCCTGAGCAAGTTGGTTATTACGATAGCAAGCGTAATTTGTTGGTTGCACATTCGAGCCGTAAAGATCACAAAGAAACATTTCATTATTCATTTGAAACCAATACCTGGGAGAAAGTTTTCTCAGTAGAAGTAGCATCGGAGGAGGCGCCGATTGGTCATGATGCACGTTGTGTTATGCATTTTGACTCGAAATCAGGTTTGGGTTTCCTGTTTCATTTTAAATCAAATGTATTGTGGTCCTACGATGCTGATGCAAAAAAATGGGCACAGGTACAGCAAGATGGTCCTGTGGCACCTGAGGGAAAGAAGCGTTTAGCATATTTTGATCCTGCGCATGGTGTATTTGTGGTCATGTCAAATGCACAAGTTTGGGTTTATCGTCCTTAGTTAGTGGTCGCGGAAAAAGAGAACATCTCAATGAGAATTTATATTATTCTAGTATTCTTATGCGCATTCTTAGTGCAGGTTCATAGCGCTGAAAAGGAATTGCCTGACCCATTAGACCTTGGTCCAGCAAGTACTAAGTACCCAATGGCCAAATGGGGCGCGCGTTGTTATGACTCTGATGCACAGTTGGAATATTGGTTTGGGGGTTCTGGTGGTGATTCAAAAACTGGCCCTCTTTTTACCTATGTATTTAAGGATGGTAAATGGCAAGAAATACAAATTGGCACTGAGGAGCAGCTGCAGCAAGTGGCTGATTTTCGTAAGCTAGAAACAGAGATGCGTCGTATTTACGCAGCTATTGCTAATCGTTATTACCGCGCTGAGACCGAAGCGGAACGTAAGGTAGCGTTGAATGAGCGTTGCAATACATTGATTGGTCAACTAAACGCTTTCACTGTTAAAATACAAAGAACTTTTGCTCAGGATAAATTAAAAGCAGAAATCAATGCGCTTGAAACTTTGGCTGAAAAATTAAATAATGCGCTGAGCATCAAAGAGGTGGCCGAAAGTCGTCGTATTTACCGGGCTTTGGCTCAAGTGCGCATGTATATAGATGTACAGCCGAGTCCGCGTGCTTATGCCTCAATGACTTATGATAGTCAAAGTAAAAAAATCATCTTATTTGGTGGCGAGGGTATTTTTGGTGTCTATGCCGATACTTGGGTATTTGATACGCAGAAGAAAACTTGGGAACCAGTTTTCCCAAAACAGGTTCCACCGCCACGCTGTGCACATGCCATGATTGCCCACGATGGTATGGTTTATGTGTGCGGGGGATTTAAAGCGCGCGGTTCACTTGCGTATGTCACGGGGTTGTGGATGCGCATGAATGCAGATGTTTGGCGATACTCAGTAAAAGAAAATACGTGGACAGCTATTAATCGCGGTGAGGAAAGCAAGAAGGGCGAACGCTTTCAGCCAATCTATACGGCAACAATTAATCCCGATGAAAATAAATTATCGTGGCATGGCGACGTGATAGTTTATCGAAAGGTCAAAGCTACAGATAGTGGGACCATTCCCTTGCCAGGAAATGATATTGGTACAGCCAAATTGGCAGTGGCACCAGATACGATTCAAATTCGCGGTTCTGGATTTGATCCAGCTTGGTATGAAGCGGTACCAGAGCCAGACGAGTCTACTTTTCAAAATACGCTCAAGAATTTAGCAGTAAATAAATGGACTAATGTTGCTCCACCGGTCAAACATGTGCGTCGTGATTGGGGTACAACGGTATTGGATATAGAACGTGATCAATTATTGCATTGGGCAGGTGGTCATAGTTCACACTGCGGTACGGATGTAGCGCATTACAGTTTGCGATTAAATCGCTGGCATATCGCACAGACGCCTGAGTTGCCATTTGAATATACTTATAGTAATGACGGTGCACAAAACCCAACTTTATCAGGACGACCATGGGGTTCGCATACTTATTTATCTTACGCACTAGATTCAGTAACCGGGAAAATGATCTGGGCAGGCAAGCATCGTTCCTATACCCATACCAATCCCACTTGGGCATTTATTTATGATCCGGCCGAATATGAGTGGACTGCATCGAGTATGAAATTTGAAACTGACGATATCTTTGATGTTGAACGCCACAAAACCTGCATGGTGCCAACGCCACATGGCATTGTTTGTTGGGGAGATAAACGTATTGGCGGTCAAGGTGGGCTAACTGGTATTTGGTTGGCTGATTTAAAAAATAATACTTATAAACCAATTGCAGCAACTAATAAAAAAGAAAAAAGCATTCTACCGAATGCAAGCTATGGTGACCGTCAGGGCATCTGTTACGATTCCAAACGTGATCAAGTTTTGATGTTTCATTTCAAATTAAAAGAAAAGTTTCAAATTTGGCGATGTGATTTAAAAACCAAGAAAATAGATGTACTGACACCAGAAGGTTCAACTGAATTTCCAATGGCTGCCGATATGGGCCGTGAAGCAACCTATATCCCTGATTACGATGTTGTTTATATTCCATCGCGTGCCGGTAAAGGGGTGCAGGTGGATCTGATTTATGATATTCAAAACAATCGTTGGTTGCAGATGCCGGCTACTTATGCTACGGATAAAAAAGGCAAGTTTCTTCCTGCTTACGGAGTTAGCACCGGAATTGAATGGGATGCAAAGCGTAAGCTCTTGTGGTTAGTACAAACGGATGGATCGGTTTATGCGATGCCAATTGATTTAGCGTCTTTGCTAAAGGATTAAATGCATGAGACATATTTATATTTGCGCCATTATATTGATGATAGCAACTGCATATGCGCAGGAGGCATTGACCGTAAAAGGTCCTCTTGAGCGTCTTAGTAAGGAGCCAGGCGCGCATATAGAGCAGATTAAAAATCTGTCAGATCATTCATGGTTAAATCTCGGTACACCAACAGCAGATCCTGAGTGGGGTGTCGCTCGTGGCCGGGCATGGGCACCAAAAATGACCTATGCGGCCAATTTAAATACAGCATTTTTTGTAGGTACTGGTCGTCACGGTTATGTGAAACCTAATGGTCACTATATGGATGACATGTGGGCTTATGATGTAAATGCCAATGCCTGGATCTGCTTATATCCTGGTGCCAGTCCAAAAACCAAACTGGTATTAAATGAACATGGATTTGAGATGACAGAAGATGGTGATCATCAGCCGGTGTCCTATTGCTCCCATGCTTATCAAAATCAAACGTATTTGCCAGATACTGGTGAATTCATGCTGACCTATCGTTATTGC
>JANQLF010000188.1 GCA_028280785.1 Planctomycetota bacterium | reverse complement strand
TCACATTATGAGTGATGCGCTGACTTCATGGGGCGTTGTTGCTGGTGTTTTAGTGGTGTGGCTCAGTGAG
The DNA here is from genome assembly GCA_028280785.1 of Planctomycetota bacterium. GTDB lineage: Bacteria > Planctomycetota > UBA11346 > UBA11346 > UBA11346 > JANQLF01. The sequence continues at coordinate 32,736 of JANQLF010000188.1, read as the reverse complement.
ATTTATTGGATTGATAAAATTATCGCCTTGGTGATTGCACTTCATTTATGCATTACCGGTTTCAAATTGGTGAAGAAAGCCTTATTTACATTGATGGACGCTGCAGACCTTAAACTTATTCAAAAAGTCTTAGATGCGATTAATGAAAAGCGTGATAAAGAATGGATTGATATACATGCACTACGCGTGCATTCAGTTGGTCATCATCATCATATTGATTTTCATTTGGTGGTGCCAGGGCAGTGGACAATCGAAGAAGCACATAGCATTAGCCATGAATTAGAAGATCATATTTTAGAAACATTAGATTCCGGCGGATCGGTTATCGTACACCTGGACCCACAGACCGACCAAGATATCTATCAGGACGAATTCACCTTAGAACGTGCATTGCGTGATGATCATTTCGACCATTCATCACATCGCATGAAGAAAATCGAAGACGAATAATTTATTCTTCGTTTTTGTTTGCGCAGCTTACCCAAAAATAGCCGCTGACTGCTAATAAGATCAAGCCCATTGCTATTCCACCAATTAAGCGCCAAGCGATAGCGTCGGACAACGCGGTGGGTCCATGTGACCCGGTTTTCCATTTTGCTGGAATACTTGCCGGGTCTGGGTTTTTCTCAAAAACCCATGACATATTAATGAGCTCCATTGCAAGGGAGAATGTCGGGTATTTATCAATTTCTGGCGTTCCGCCGGCAGCTGCAAGTTGATGGAGGACGTAATAACCAACGCCAAAAATAAATACAACAGCTCCACCAATTAATAACAACATTGCTGCGAGGAGCAGAAAAATGTGCCTTCCTTGGAGCGATTTTTCCACGGTTTATCCTGCTTTATAGCGCTTGAGCCAAGCGTACAGATGCTTGCCGGGACAGACGCTCGGACTCAGGTCGCGGTGACCAAAAACCTTGCGACGACTCACACCATATTTGCTGCGCATATCGTTGAGAATTGATTCGAGTGCAGCTAATTGAACGCCACCAGGCTTGCGTTTATTAAAATCACCTATCATCGAAATGCCTAAATTATTTCGATTATTACTGCGGGTATGAGCCCCTTGATATTTAGCTGGACGGCCTTCGTAAATTTTTCCGTCTCGACCAACTAAATAATGATAACCGATTGCTGCCCATTTACGTTCATTGCGATGATAATTTTCAATGCGTTTGACCACATCAAGGTCAGGTAATTTTGCGATATCACCGTGTTCACCAGTGTGATGAATAGTGATGCGGTTGACGCTGCCCATGGCGCGGTGATTAGAACGGACGCTTTGTTTGGTCCAGTAACGTCGACGTACTATGCGGTAATCATGATATTGACCAAGTGCAGCAACGTCATTGTCATCGGGAATATGTAATGGGTCTTTACCCATAAAACCGACGCCAGGTAAAACTAATACTGTTCCAGGATAGATAATATTCGATTCGAGATCATTGATGTTGATAATCGTCGCGACACTTAGACCACTGCGTCTGCTTATTGAGGAAAGAGTGTCGCCACGTTTAACGGTATAACGGTAACCGTGGGCACGCACTGGTGGGCGAGGAGTATAGACTTGATTGTTTGAGGAAGATCCGCCGCGTCGTGGGCTACATGCTTCTAGGGCGAAGAGCATAGATCCAAGTAAAAATTCACGTCGGTTAAACGGCGCGTGCATTGGCTAGTACTGTGTCGTTAAGTCTATCTGAGGCAAGAACTAAGCACGCTTTGCATTCATCGATGTGCTTGTCAGTATAGGAATCATGCAGGAATCACCGTTTGGCCCATTATTAAGCGCTAGCGATGCCACTGTGAATGGCTTGTCCAAGAAGGCTGGTCTTTTAGGGGCATTGCGCCTCGTCTTATTAATAGCCCTATTTATTGTCGGCGCTAATTTAGCGGCAACGGCCTCAGCCGGGAGCATGATTGCTTCCTTTATTCTGTTTTTTCTGTTTTTGTTTTTCACGGTTCGACATGTAGCCTTGGATCAAATCCGTCAATTCCACGAACATTTACAACTTTACTACAAGCGAGCCGAAGAGCGCTTGCAGGGTAATTGGCAACATGATCAAAGCGATGGCAGTGAATATATAAAAGATTGGCATCCGTATGCCTATGATCTGGACGTTATTGGTCCGCATGGTTTGTATGCCTTATTAAATACTGTTGGATCGGAAACAGGACGTCAAAAACTAGCTTCGATGTTGTTTGAAGATGAGCATCAAGCTGATCAAGAACATATCGACGTTGTGAAAAAATTAGCACTACAACATGAACGGCGTGCGGCATGGTGGGCTTCACTGCAACAGGAAACAAAACTGTGGTCAACTAAAGAAGAGCAGCACTGGAGCGAGCACTATCTCAAATGGCTCGAAGCAGAGCATAAAGAATCGGCGCCAATTTTATTATTACATCTTATTCGTTTATGTTTAATTACTTTAGTTGTAATCGGATTTTTTACGCTTGGTATTACGTGGTTATGGACTGGTTGTATTATTATTGCACTTATTGCTTCTGTTTTAAATGATCGCGCACTCATGATGTGGCAGGATTTAGACGCAGACAAAATTAATCGCCTTTTACGCTCTTGGCAAAGAGCCATAGAGTTGTTGGTTCAGCATGAACAAAAAGACGCGTGCTTTTTACAGGCACAACGCGATCAGTTAGAGCAGATGCGACAGCAATTAAACGGGCAGTTATCGGGCTGGCATGGTTTGAGTATACGTGGTAATCCATTCTGGCGTTTTGGTCTTGGAGCAGTTTTATTATCTGATTGGCATTACCGACATAAATTAATTCAATGGCAAACGAACAATAAAGATACTTTTAAAAAATGTATAGAAGTATTGGGGCATATTGATGCACTGCATGCCTTGGCGACTTATGCTGCAGAGCAGGGTGGTGATTGGGTGGAGACACCAAGTGATGATGCGTGTTTATTTAAAGCACAGGATTTAGCGCATCCACTTATTCAAGCTGAAACGCGCATCGGTAATGATATCGAATTACGAGCAGGTCAGGTGCTTTTGCTCACCGGTGCAAATGCTTCTGGTAAAAGTACGTTTTTGCGTTCGATTGCTTTGGCCGTGTTAATGGCGCGCGTAGGTTTGCCAGTTTGTGCAAAACAATGCAGCATGCGCGCTCAGCGTCTGGCAACAGTGATGCGTATTCAAGACGCCTTGTGGCAGGGGCGCAGTCGCTTTCAAGCCGAGGTACACCAATTGCGGCAGGTGCTCGATCGCTCTCAGAGTGCTGGCGACCCGGTGATGTTAATCCTCGATGAGATCCTGGCAGGCACCAATAGTGAGGAGCGCCATCAAGGCAGTATGGCCATTATCAAGCACCTCAGCGATTATCAGGGGCTGATTTTGATTACGACCCATGACCTCAGTTTGGCTGCTATTGCTGATGAGGACCCACAGCGCATTTGTCTTCACCATTTTGCCGATCGGGCTGCACTTGATCAGGAACAATCCGATGTGCTTTTCGATTACAAATTGCGGCCCGGTGTTCTAGAAAGCACCAATGCGTTACAGGTTATGCGCGCTGCCGGACTACCGGTCTAAGCATTGTTCAGACAAGCGTTTATACCTCACATTTGTCTAATACTGTGTATTGAGTCAAGGGCTCACAAGCTATCAAATAATTGAGGCTTTAATAAGTGCATCACGTTGGTACATCTACCAGCCATTTGCGATTCAGGAGTATCTATGACTGACGAGCCAGCAGGCCCAGAAGACGGTAATTTCGGCACCAAAGAGACAATCAAGACAGAAGCAATTGATAACAAGGCGCACCTGCAGGCATATTGGCGACGCAATTTGAAGTATCTATCGATACTCTTGAGCATTTGGTTTGTAGTGTCTTATCTTTGTGCGATTATTTTTGCTGATGCACTAAATGAAGTCACATTTGGCGGATTTAAGTTAGGCTTTTGGTTTGGACACCAGGGCTCAATTTACGTTTTTGTTGTTTTGATTTGGGTCTATGTCCACCTGATGAATAAGCTGGATAAGGAATTCGGCTTGGATGAGGGGGAATAAACATGGATGTAATGACCTGGACCTACATTTTTGTTGGCCTCACTTTTAGTTTATATATTGGCATTGCGATTTGGGCTAAGGCAGCCAGCACCAAAGAATTCTATGTAGCTGGTACCGGTGTATCACCACTGGCAAATGGCTTAGCAACCGCAGCTGACTGGATGTCCGCTGCATCATTCATTGGCATGGCAGGAATAATTTCTTTTGTCGGTCGTGATGGCAGTGTGTATTTAATGGGCTGGACCGGCGGTTATGTACTGCTTGCATTATTGTTGGCACCATATTTACGTAAGTTCGGACAATTCACCGTTCCTGATTTTATCGGTACGCGTTATTATTCGAACGTTGCGCGTGTGGTTGCGGTTATCTGTGCAATTTTTGTGTCGTTTACTTATGTTGCTGGGCAGATGCGTGGTGTGGGTGTGGTATTCTCACGTTTCTTAGAAGTGCCTATCGAAATGGGTGTTGTTATCGGTATGGCTATCGTGTTTTTCTACGCGGTGCTCGGTGGGATGAAGGGTATTACGTATACTCAGGTTGCCCAATACTGTGTTCTGATTTTTGCCTTTATGGTGCCAGCATTCTTTATCTCATCGATGATGACTGGTAATCCGATTCCACAACTTGGCTTTGGTGGGACTTTGGTCGACAATCCTGACATGTATTTATTGGATAAATTAGACCAATTGAGTACTGACCTTGGATTTAATGAATATACGAATGGAACGAAGTCGACGATTGACGTCTTCTGTATTACTGCTGCGTTGATGCTTGGTACGGCTGGATTGCCACATGTTATTATTCGTTTCTTTACCGTGCCTAAAGTTCGTGATGCGCGTAAATCTGCAGGTTATGCGTTATTATTTATTGCTATTCTTTACACGACTGCACCAGCGATTGCGGTTTTCGCGCGTACTAATTTATTACAAGAAGTGCCAAATGTTTCTTATGAAAAACAACCTGAATGGGTGAAGACCTGGGAAAACACAGGTCTCATTGCTTGGGTTGATAAAAATGATGATGGCGTTGTTCAGTATGGACCAGGTAAGGCATTTGCCGGTAAGCCAACATTTAAAGCAAATGAAAGTGGTGAAGATGAACGCGGCACACATGGTCAACGTGAGGTGACGAATGCACCAACTGAAAATAGCAACGAATTGTATATTGACCGCGACATTATGGTATTAGCTAATCCTGAAATTGCCGGATTACCAAACTGGGTGGTAGCTTTGGTGGCTGCCGGTGGTTTAGCTGCCGCATTATCGACAGCAGCTGGTTTGCTTTTGGTGATATCCGTTTCGGTGTCGCATGATTTAATGAAGAAAACCATAAATCCGAATATTAGCGAGAAACAGGAGCTTATGTATGCCCGTGTGGCAGCAGCTTTTGCGGTAATCATTGCCGGTCTCTTTGGGATTTATCCGCCAGGATTTGTAGCGCAGGTAGTGGCCTTCGCTTTCGGTTTAGCTGCTGCTTCATTCTTCCCGGCTATTATTCTCGGTATTTTCTCTAAACGAGTAAATAAAGAAGGTGCTTTGGCCGGTATGATAGTCGGCATTTTGGTGACAGCTTCATATATTATTTACTTCAAATTTATTAATAAGGGTGCTGACAATGCTGAACATTGGTTCATGGGTATTTCACCTGCGGGCTTTGGCACACTCGGTATGTTATTAAATGTAGTGGTGACAGTGGCAGTAAGTAAATTTACTGCGCCACCACCTGAAGATGTACAGCAACTGGTCGAGGACATTCGCATTCCTAAAGGAGCGGGTGAAGCACACGACCATTAACAAGTAGTAGTAACTAGTGTGGATTTAACGGGTGGCGAATAATTTCGCCGCCCGTTAACTTTTTGAAGTTTCGTTTGGTAACGAATATATGTCTGGCTTTGGTCCACGACGATAAGCCCAGACAATAAAAAAGATTCCAATGGCAAGTAACGGGAGAGAGAGTAGTTGTCCCTTGCTCATCCAGCCTAAATACAAGGCGTAACCTGGATCAGGATTACGCCAGAATTCATTCACAAAGCGCATGACTGCATAGACACTAAAAATAACACCCATGCTAATGCCAGGTCGGCGATGCAGGCGATGGATAAGCATACCAACGGTGATGACCACAATACCTTCCATAAATGCCGCATAGAGTTGGCTGGGATGACGGGTTAAGACGTATTGATTAGCAATTTGTATCCATTCTTCTGAGCCAGCTGGGAGTTTATGGAATCTTTCCATCGCATCTTTATAATCAAAATTATAATCATTGTATAACTTATTGTATTCTAAATAAACAATATTGAGTTGCTCTATAAAATTAGTCGAATTTATCGTATCTATTTTTTTATTCCACTGTTCAAGAATATATTGTTCGCGTAATATAGAATGATCTGTAGATGTTGACTCGGGAAATTTAATGCCCCAGGCAACATCTGTTGGTCGACCCCATAATTCACCATTAATAAAATTAGCTAATCGACCAGCACAAATACCGATGGGTGTGACGACTGCTGATGCATCGGCGATCACCAAAAAATTAATGCTATTTCTTTTGCAATACATTAAGACGCCAAGAAACATGCCGACGATGCCACCGTGGCTGGCCATGCCGCCTTCCCACACTGCGAGCACGCGCCAAAATGGAAAGTCGCTGGTAAAACCGAGCAAACTGGTGTCGTAGAATAAACAATAGCCAATACGACCACCAGCAATCATGCCGACGCCAAAATAAACGGCTAGGTCTTGAACAGCTATGGGCTGTATGGGGACGCGCTCTTGCTCGGCCCAACGTTTGACGATGTACCAACCGGCGACTAAGCCAATGATATAGGCCAATCCATACCAGCGTGGGCCAAAACCATTCCACAGCTCGAATATCATTGGATCGAGATTGTGCACCCAGACTGCAAGTGAATTGAGCATGGCCGTATTGAATCGCTTTTTTACAAAGTGCTAGTCTATTGTCAGGCCACTCGAGCGCTGACGCAGTATTCAAATAATTGCTTGTGGCTGCTACGACGTCGAAGTATGCGACTGTTAATATCGACGAATCCACATTGTTGCAGTAATTCTCGGAACAAAGCATCACTATCAAAATTCACATTATAATAACGTGCGTTGCCAATGATGTAATGAACTTCGGTCCCAGATCGAAGGCTGTGGTGCATGGCGCTGAAATGTGCATGCATGTCTTGTGCATAGCGAATTAAATATTGTTGAATCAGCGCCGTGCTGCTGCGCTTGGGTAATTGAGCTAAGCATTTGATTAAAGCCGGAACGGCATGGTCAAACTGATCGGGTCGCCATGTTTTCAGGCGATTGGTTGCAGTACCCCAGGAGCCCCCAATTGCCAGCCAATCTAAATCAGCAACTTGGTGGGCGGCGTCTACATAATCGAGCCAATATAAGTAGGGCCGCATCTCTCGCATATACGACATGCGATTCGGATAAGGTGGTGAGCATAATAAAATATCGGCATCAAGGTTGTTGTCTGGAAGTCGCGCATCGTGCCGCTCAATTAATGGTGCATGCGTAAATGTGTGTAGCGTATCTTGTAAATAACTGTGCAGCGCTTGAAGGAATTCTGAAGATACCTGACTGGTATTTTTTTCGTCTGAAAATGATAATGAATGATGACGATGATGTACTTGCGCAGATGTTTTAAGCGCATGGGCGAAAGCCATGCGCATTAATTGAGATGCTGGTTGAGAATGAGGGAGTTTTAAAATTAATGATTTAAGTTGGCACAATTGACGTCGATGTTCAGTGCTCCACCAACGATCAATATTATGCATATCTGGTTCGGCACAGTATTCGGTTAACAGCGTTGCGGAATCGACAAGTGCAAGGCCTTGTTCATATATTTCTGAACAAGTTTCAGCATCTAATTGAAGTGATTTGCTACGAACCACTTCGAGTAAAAACGGATTAATATCCCATCCTGTACTGCGAAAGCCCATCTCTGCCGCGCGTATAATGGTTGTGCCGCTGCCGAGAAATGGATCGAAAATCACGGCGCTTCGATCGGTCTCACTTAAGATATCGCTGACTAAATCAGCGGCATAGGCAGGTGTAAGATGGAGCCAGTCGTGTCGAGCGAGCTGCTTATTGGCTTGGAACGTTAAACAGGCACCGGGGGCTGGCATGGACTTATGCTTGTGTCTTTTTGCAAATGTGAAATAACAAGACATGCCCGAGCAATTAGCAGATCATACAGAATTTGACCAGATTATGGCAAAAGATAGTAGGGACCGCGAAATTATATTGGTTAAGCAGGGCGAAGATATTCATGCTTACATCAATAGTTGTCCACACATCGGAATTGGTTTGGACTATGGCAATGGTCGAGTTCTAAATGATAATAATCACTTGCTCTGTGCCATGCATGGTGCCTTATTTGAACCAGACACCGGTTATTGTTTTGCGGGTCCATGTAGTGGACAGTCATTAGAACGTGTCGCGATTACGATTGAAGACGATAAGGTTTTTTTAAATGCGTAACGATGATGCGAGACCGGTGCCGGATTTGTTGCCAAGTCCAGTTCCTGAACATCCCGTTGATAAATTGTTAACACCAGAACGTGCGCAAAAATACCGTCAAGTTCTAGCGCGGCGCACAAAGCATATTTGCGTAGTGATAGAAGATTGCCACGATCCGCACAATGCCACTGCAGTTATTCGTAGTTGCGACGCTTATGGTATTCATCATGTCCATGTGACGACGAATAAAAACACCTTTAAAATAAGCCGCAGTATCAGTCAGGGTACACATCGTTACATCGATTTACATGTACATAGCTCTGTAGAAGAAGCCTATGCCGAATTACGAGAAGCTGGTTATAGAATTTATGTTTCCGATTTAGGATCGAACGAATTGAAAAGTCATACACCGGATGATTTAAATAAACTTCAGAGCGAACAAAAAATTGCCTTAGTATTCGGTAGTGAATCGAAGGGGATTAGTGATGCAGCGCGTTCGGGTGCTGACGCGGCTTTTTTGGTACCGATGCGAGGGTTTACTCAAAGTTTGAATCTATCAGTAACGGTTGCCTCGACTCTTTACCGCCTGCGCGAGACCGCGTTGATCGCTGATGCACCAGGTGATTTGAGTGATCAAGAGCAAATTGATTATTATGATCAGTGGGTCATGCGCCATGCGGGTAAAGCAGCGGAGATTATTAAAGAACAATCACTTTGTCCGGATCCCGATCCACGAGCCGTCCTCGCTGAAGATAAAAAAGGCAATGCCATCGAAGAATATAAGGCCGAGTAGAGCCTTTTGATAGCGTGGTCAGTAAGCATTTAGCAGGAACACATTATGGGTGCTGCACATAATAAAAATCGTTACGGAGAGCTGTGGCCTCAGCAGCGTATCGATGCATGCCTAGAGGAATTGCATAAAATCAAGGATATGGTTATCTTATCCGGTGGTTGGGCGTGGCATTTTATGTCACCGAAGGGCCATGCGGAATTAAAGCATGCTCATGACCATAAAGATATCGATATATTTGTACGCCCGAGTTCGGTTGCCGCTGTGGTTACTACGCTGAAAGATAATGGATTTGAAAAGGTGTGGACGAAGTACGATAAATTGGATAGCGACGAGGATTTCAGGCGTTACGAAAAAGTTGTTGCCGATGAAAAAAGACCAATACGGATTACGATTGATTTTTTTGTCAGTGATGAAATTCCAACAAGAACAGTTGATGGTTGGGAGGTCGTTGAGCCCCAGCACCTTCTAAGCTTATATCGAAATATTCATTCCAGTGATAAATGTTTTGCCGTACAAGCCAGCGTTAAATTAATAGCTCAGGGAATTGATCCCGTTGGGCGTGAAGAATTAATTGCAATTCCTGAGGCTTAATAATCTACATGAAAATGAAGTAGAAGAGTAGGCCTGGAAGAAATAGGAATAACCCGATGATTCCGAGGATGCCGATTGGTGCCCACCACATTGGTACTTTTACATGGGTTGTTCCATCGCGAACTTCGACACCCTTCCAGCTTACTTTTACCTCTTCATCGCCATCTTTAACATAGACGCCTTTTTTATTTACTTCTACTTTAGTGCCGTCTTGATTTTCCTGAGTGGAATCTTCTGAAATGCCTTGTTCGTTTTTAGCCATTTTCTCGTAGTGCTTGTAACGTGCTTTTTTTACTTCGGCAACTTTGTCGGCAATGATCGCGGTACAGACAATGACAGCAATCCAGCCCCAGAAGCCCATGGCTTCTACCAAGCGAATGAGGTTTTCCATAAAGCTGTATTCAGCGACATCCATGACAGGTTACTCCGTATCTTGCAGTTCTCATGCTAGTGGCTTGAAATATTCGTCTAGTGTAAATTTTCTTTACAATCTGTGGCCTGATTGGCATTTTCAGTGTTCGTGCGTTCGAGACGCACTAAGTGCTCGTGGCGATAGTGCACAATGATCCAGGTGCAGATAACGATGGCCGACCAGCCTTCAGGGCCAATGGCTTCAACTAGACGTATAACGTACTCCATGAATTTTGAACCTTGTATTAATTTGTCAGTATATGAAATGATATCGTATTAATTAAGTGTGAGTAAGAATATAAAAAATAATGTCATCGTGACACCTAAGAAGACAAATCCGGCGATGTTCGTTGCAGTATCTGGTGATTTTGCGACTCGCGGTTGTCTCGAGCTTTCTGCGTTTTGCTTGTGAATTGTAGCGTTTGATGGATTTTGAGACTGTGCTTTTTTGACCTCAGCTACCTTTTGAGCAATGATGAATGTACAGCTTATTATGACGATTGAGCTCCAGCCTAAGAATCCAAGGGCCTCAATGATTTGTGTAATATGTACGAGAAGTGAATGCGCGTCCATTCGAGACCCTTAACAATCACTATGCTAAAGCAGTTTTTTATTTTTATATAGGATTTAATGGTTGAATAATAGCAGTGAGCTTACCGAGGTGTTTGTTCCTCTGCATGTATTCGAATTGGGTACCTATATGGAGTCCATTCCGGCCTCCGCAGATCGAATAGTCTTTTAATAAATTAGTTAATTAATCGGTGGCCACGCATCAAGCTTGTCTAATTCGACATGCAGTGTGTTTGGTAATTCGTGCAGTATGTCGTCAGGCAAGTAACTTGGTCCCATATCCTGCCACAATGTATCTGCGCTTATGCATTCCCAGTAAACGGCCAGGCGTGCAGCATCAAATAAACTGCAACCGCGAGCAACTAATCCTGCGCAGAGTCCAGCAAGGACATCGCCAGTGCCACCAACGGCTAGGCGCGGATTACCGTTGGGGTTGTGTTGCCACTGCATGCCGTCACTAATAAAATCGATGGCACCTTTGGCTAAAATGATTTTTTGTGCAGAAGCAAACTCATGAATGGAGCCTTCGTCGTATGCCTCGGAGCTGGTTAATGCTTTTAACTCGCCACGATGTGGTGTGATGAGTACAGGAGGATGATCGTCTCCACGCAATTGAAATTTTAAAATATGTACAGCATCAGCATCGAGCACGCAGGGTTTGTTTAACTCTTTAGCAATAGCGAAGCATTCTTCGATAAGCGATTTATGCATTCGACCCATGCCTGGACCAATTAAGGCGACATCACAACGGGCGATTAATGTATTTAATTCACAAGTGCTGGGTGTTTGACGGACACAGGCATGATCGACGCTGTCGTCATCGTTGACATAGCAATGCACTAAATCACATCCAGTTAAGTAGGATGCTTGGCTGCAATAGTGACGCGCGCCAGGAAACTGCCAACCCGCTAAAACAAAAACAGATCCATTATCGCCTTTATGCCCGCTTATCGAATGTTTTGGGAAGTGTCTGAATAATACAGACGAGGTATCGCAATAGGCGGCCGCCGGAATACCAATGTCGATTACTTGAACATTTTCGTTTATTAAGCTTTGTTTATTAACCTGGAAGGTGATAGTGGTGCAGCTGTCTAACGCGAGGCCATGTTCAAGTCCTGTTGGCATATCAGCAGCAACGCAGGGAATCTTCAGCTGACGTAATTGCTCCAATGCTTCTTTGACGCCTTGTCTCGGTTCGCCTTCTACGCCAGCACCAAGTATCGCGTCTATTATTATATCGAAACCATTTAAGGCATTTGCATCAGTAATAATTTCAACGGATTCAGGTAAGGCAGCAGATTGTTTTTGGCATAATAAACTACGTGCTTGGCTCACCGGCCAAACTGCGACACGATGTCCAGCATTGGCGAGTAAACGAGCCGCAACATATCCATCACCGCCATTATTTCCTGGTCCACATGCAACTAAAACTGCAGCAGCTTCGTTGGTGTTGTGAATGTGAGCGCATAGGGCACTGCCGGCCTGCTCCATGAGTTGTTCGATATTGCAACCCAATTGTACGGCGCGCTCATCGATGAGCGCCACTTCGCTATTTGGTACTAGAGGTGGGTTGAGGGCCATGGCGCCTCCCTGATTTAACGTCGACGACGACGGCGGGTGCGACGACGACGTCCACCACTTTCAGCGTCATCACTGCCTGTTTGCATACCAATTTTACCAGCGGTGATCTCATTTAATAAGGCGACGGCTTCGTCTCCATTTTGTGGACGATCAGAAGCGTCTTTGGCCATAAAATGTGAGATAATATTTTGTGCAAGTTCTGGTAATCCATCTAATTCAGGTGGATCTTCGGTGGCAACGTTAATAATTAAATCAAGTAAAGTTTCACCATCAAATGCTTCGCGGCCTGTGAGCATAAAATAAAAACAACAACCAGCTGAAAAAATATCGCTTGCTGGTGTTGCCTTATGCGGATTGCGTAATTGTTCAGGCGCGCTGTATTCTGGCGTACCAATTAACGAGAAGCGTTTGCGACTATTTAATTGTTGTGTGGTAATGCGATCGGTTGCGAGACCGAGATCGGTAATCAATGGTCGATTACCGTCGCGCATTAAAATAACATTGTCAGGTTTGAGATCGCGATGAACGAAATTTAATTGATGTGCATGACCAAGGCCAGCGCAGACGCCTTTTAATATTTCGACGGCTGGTTTGATGTCGAGGACACCTTTGCGCGAAACCAGGCTTCGTAAATTAGGACCATCGACGAAGGTCATGGTGTAATAAACGAGATCAGTGCGCTCATCCTGACCGGCATCATGAACCGCAACTAGGTTTGGATGGTTTAACTTGGCAGTCATACGCGCTTCTTTGAGAAACTTCTCAACGGCACCTTCTTTTTCGAGGCGCTTTTTACGCAAGACTTTGAGCGCTACCGGACGATTCAGACTCAGCTGATTGGCCATGTAGACCGTACCCATGCCACCGTGACCGAGGACCTTTTCTATTTTGTAGGGTCCAATTTCGGTACCTGCACCGAGTCGACTACTATTCGCAGATGATTTTGAGCTGGCCATGAATCGGCTATTCTGAAGCCACATTGGCCTTGGTCCAGCGCGTGCTAATAACTTGTGAAGACAAGGCTTGAGCCCATGCTAGCGCCCATGAATAGCAGCGATTTTGGTGATCTGAGGAGTCTAGCCCGTGAACTTGCGGAACTAGGAGGCCAAGAAGCTCTCGCCTACTTCAAGCGCAGCGATCTCGAGGTCGAGCGTAAGGCTGATGAGAGCCCGGTGACCCAGGCTGATAAAGCTGCCGAAGCTGCTATGCGAGCCCTTATTGAGCGTCGTTGCCCCGATGATGCGTGGATTGGTGAGGAAACAGGGACTAAAGAGGGTGGAAGCGGTCGGTGTTGGATCTGTGATCCGATTGATGGGACCAAGAACTTTATCAACGGTATCCCGCTATGGGCGACCTTGGTTGCTTGCGAGGAAAATGGTCATGTTGTTGCATCTGCGGTAACGATTCCCGCACTCGGCGATGTCTATGATGCGGCCTTGGGCGCAGGTGCCGCCTGCAATGGTGAATCAATCCATGTCCGCGACCGATCGAATTTGGATGAATGCTTACTGTGCTTTGAATCTTATGATTGGTTTGCAAAGAATGGCCTCGCCGACGTCTATATGTACATGATGGAACATACGGGTTTGCAGCGTGGGATGTGTGATGCTTATGCGCACATGCTTATCGCATCTGGTTGCGCGGATATCATGATCGAGCCTGCATTAAGCGTTTGGGACATTGCCGCACCAAGTTTGATCGTCACTGAGGCAGGCGGTAAGAGCACTGATTTGCATGGCGCATCCTCCATTCGTTCCAATAATGCGCTGAGCAGCAACGGAAAGGTTCATCAAGCAGTGCTCGATATTATTCAAGACAAACGAGTCGCCGTATGAGAATGGTACTTGTCTTAATTTTGTTCCTCAATGCACAGCTGATGCTTCATGCTGCTACGGCAGATGAAATTCTTGCGAAGGCAAAGGCGGAAGTGCCCAAAGAGGCGTGGATTGATTTAGGCAGTACCGCTTGGGCCGAGGCATTGCAAAAAGAGTTGAGCAATCATAGCGATCTTGCTGGTGAAGATTTAATTAAGGTTCAACTGGCGTTGAGCGAAGCGTGGCTTGCTGCTGGGCAGGTGAAATTAGCAGCGTCATCGATGAAAGCATTAAGTGAAGCACAATTAGAGCAGCCGTATTTAGATCGTTATGGTAGTAATTTAATCTTGCAATGGACCTTGTCGTGGCGTAACGCCGAAAAAGAAGATGTTATTGTAGCTGCACCAAAAATGCTCAAACAGGCGGGCAATTTTTCTAAATTAATACGTTCGCGTTCGCATGTTGCAGAGGCAGCGCGTTTAGTTGCCATTGATCAGGCAAAGAAATCACTCATTCAATATGATGCAGCCTACGCGTTGTTAAAAGGTGCAAGTATAGAGGAACGCATCACTGTTTTGCAATTACGTTTAACAGCTATGGAAACAGCGGGAATGCGTCAAACTGCCATTGCAGATTGGTTTGATCGTCGCAAGAAGGACGATGCTGTAAAAGCTATGGCAACATCGATGTTTAACGAATCACAATCAATGGTCGGTAAAAAATTAGTGTTAAAGCCGGATGTATTAGCTGAAGATAAGGCTGGTGAAGACGGTGAGGTAGTTGGTGTTGCCTTTGATTTCACGCAAGTCACGAAAAAAGCTCGCATCCTCTTTGTGTTCGCTACATGGTCGAAGGGCAGCATGGATTCAGCACCCGTTTTAGCTAAAGCATTGGCCGATTATAAAGACCAGATCGATGTGGTTGGTATTAGTTTGGACACCGAAGAGAGCATAAAGAATATTGATCCATTTTTAGCGCGGTATGGGCTTGATATCTTTGTGAGTAAAAACCCGAAGGCTTGGGAATCAGAGCGCGCAAAACAATTACATTTAGAAGCTTTGCCAACAATTATTCTTTTAGATAAAAAAGGCATTATTCGCGCCACTGATATTCATGGCGCTGATGCAGCTGCTACTCAAAAACGCTTAAAGCAAAGCCTTGAAGAGGTATTACAAGGAAAAGCAGCACCTGTGTTTGAAGATGATGGCGACGAGGAGGATTTCATCCCATGACACGGAGTGGTGCTAGCCTAGTGCGTATGTTTGTGTTTATGATCTTAATGGCCGCATTGATGCTGGTTGGATTTAGTGTATATGCCAATTGGGACAAAGATGCTAATGGTGATGGCAAACCCGATGGATTCACTTTGCGCCTCTTTGATTTAAGTTGGTATGGCATGGCTAAAGACACAGCGCGACCAATGGCAAAGGATGCAAAAAAACGGATATTGGAAATCAAGGATGATTTATTGGCAGAGGATGGATTGCTTGAAAAAGGCCAGCAATGGTATTTAAATTTGGTTAGTGAGAACAACGGAGAAAAAATTACTGTTCGCTCGCCAGATAACCCAAAAAATAAGCGCGATATTCTCAATAAGAAAACTGATACGCCAGATGATGTTGAGCCATCGCCGGTAAAAGAGTATAAATTCGATGCGACCAATCCTGCTGAAAAACCAACTTTGCACTTAGAGGATGATATCTATCAAGCCGGAGAACATTTCGCAATTGGATTGGCTGCCTATCGTTCTGCCTTCGATGAGAATCGCGAACCAAATCCAGGATTTGAAGAATATATTTATAATGCCGAAACCAATTTGCGCACGACTCAAAAAATGTTGACCGAAACCTTGCCAGAGTATGCCAAGCGCGGCGATAAGGATACGGATTTATTGAAGCGTAGTCGCGATGTGCTCGAATCATGTTCGGAGCTGATTAAAATTTCTTTTGCTGAATCAGAAAATGATAATCCATACTGAGCTTGCTGAGTCGTAGATGCCAGAAGAAAAAGACCCACGTCAACAAGAGTTTCGCATCGGTGTTTTAGTCATCGGTGGATTTTTGGCAGTGGTTATTCTCATTCTGGTTTCGGACAAACTGAGTTTCGAAACCGAATATATAGTGACTGCTTACATGGATAATGCAGCTGGCTTACGCAATGGTTCACCAGTAGAACTATCTGGCATTAAGATTGGTGAAATTCATAATATTCAAACGGCTAGTAAAGATTCGGCGCCAGGTGCGATTATGGCCGTGCTTAAAATTAATGAGCGTTATACCTTGTATAAGTCGTCAGCTTTAACCGTCGGTTCGAGCGGTATCTTTGGTGACAGCTATTTGTCCTTTGCTAATCCTGCTGAAAGCGCCGGTCAAGCTTTGCCGAAAAATGGCAGTGCTGTGGTTATTGCTGAGCCTGGATTTATTGACGAGTTGAGTCGAAAAGGCGAGGGTATCGTCAATAGCATTTCGGAGATTCTTAATCCGGACACGCGCAAGGACATTAAGCGATTAATCAAAGAGAGTGCTGATGCAGCAACCGAAACCAATAAATTGGTGAAAACCATTAATGCATCATCTGATCATATTACTTCGACGCTGGCTAACATTGATGCGGCATCATTAGAGGTCAAAAATAGATCACAAGAAATAGGGAAACAATCAAGTACGATTTTGTCTGAAGTAGACGGTGGTATTAAAGAATTGCGTCAACATGTACAACGTATCGGAAAAAGTTTAGATGGTATTGCAGTGAACTTAGAGCGTTCATTAAAATCGGTTGACCAATTAAGTGCCTCGACCAATGAAATTATCACTGGTAGTAAAACGGAATTGCTCGAAGCAATGAAGAACTTGCAGTCGATGAGTGCGGATATGAAAGTGGTGGCTGAAGATATTCGCAATGGCAAGGGTGTACTTGGAAAATTAATGCGCAGCGATGCATTAGCGAAAGATTTAGACAAAGTTGCGGTGAGTATACAGGATTTATCGCAGCGCCTTGCCGATCACCCTGAAATTTTGATTTTTGGTGACAGTGAAGAAGATCGCACCAAGGCGCGCCTGGAACGTCAGCGCCGTCAGCAACGCCGGGCATTTAATGAAGGTTATGGTTCTCGCTTGGGCACTCGTCGACCTGGTGGTGAAGGAGAGTCCGCCGAAGATACTGCGCCCGAAGAAAAAACTGAGAAAAAAGCGCTTGCTGAAGATGGCAAGCAGCCAGTCGAAGTGATTGAATAAGCGCTTATTGGCGCGGAACGCTTGGTACGGCGGCAAGTAATTTTTTAGTATAATCTTGTTGTGGATCTGTGAAAATGGTTTCGCGTTCTCCGGCTTCAACAAGTTTACCTTGGTGCATAACTGCAACATGATCGGCAAGATGGTGTACGACGGCAAGGTCATGAGAGATAAATAGCAAAGCGAGGTTTAGATCTTTTTGTAATTCACCGAGTAGGTTGATGATTTGCGCTTGGATAGAAACATCGAGCGCACTTACTGGTTCATCGCATATTAAAATTTTAGGTTGCAGTGCTAAAGATCGAGCAATGCCAATGCGTTGACGTTGGCCGCCAGAAAATTCATGCGGATAACGTTGCATGTGTTCTTGTCGTAAACCTACACGATCCATTAACTCTGCGACACGTTTATGCGCTTCTGCTTTGGTGCCGACACGATAGTTGATTAACGGTTCAGCGATAATATCGCGTACGTTCATGCGTGGATTTAAAGATGAGTAAGGGTCTTGAAAAATAATTTGAATTTGACGGCGCCAATCGCGAAGAGCTTGTGGATTATCAAAATCGATTGGTTTACCTTCGCTTGATACGGTGCCAGCACTTATTGGCAGTAAGCCAAGTATTGCACGGCTACAGGTAGTTTTGCCACAACCAGATTCACCGACGAGCCCAAGGCATTGTCCGGCTTCGATAGAAAAATTAACGGCGTCGACAGCTGTAAACCAATCAGTGAGCTTGCCAAAGAGCCCGGTGTAAATTGGGTAACGAACGCTCATGTTTGTGACTTCGAGGAGACTAGTCATGTTCTAATTCCTCATAACGAGCACAGGCGCATTGATGGTGGTCATTAATGTCTTCTAAAGGAGGAATGTTGTCACGACATTGATCTTCTGCATGTGGACAACGATTGGCAAAGGCGCAGTGTTGAGGGATTTGTCCGATTGCAGGTGGAAGGCCCTCTATGACCGCAAGTGATTCGTCACTATCACCATCAATGCGCGGAACAGCGCGCATTAAACTTTTGGTGTAGGGGTGGCGAGGCCGTTGTAATACTGAATCACAATTGCCCGATTCGACGATGCGACCGGCATAGAGTACAGCGACACGATCACAGACTTGATGAACCACACCAAGATCATGTGTAATTAACAATAAGGCCATGCCCATTTCTTGCTGCAGTGATTTAATTAAATCGAGAATTTGTTTTTGAACCGTTACATCGAGCGCGGTGCTCGGTTCATCGGCAATTAATAAATCTGGCTTGCAGCTCAAGGCCATGGCAATCATGATTCGTTGTCGTTGACCGCCACTTAATTCATGTGGAAATTTAATGATGCTTTTTTCGGGTTCCGGCAAGGCTACTTGTTTGGCTAGTTTAATGCTTTCTTGGACTGCTTGCTCTTTGCTTAATTTCAAATGAAGACGCATCGGTTCGCATAATTGATCGACAATGCGCATATACGGATTGAGACTGCTCATTGGGTCTTGAAAAATACAAGCAATTTTGCGACCACGGATGTTACGTAAGGATTTATCGTTTAAGGCCAAAAGGTCTTGTCCCTGAAACTGTGCGCTCCCTGATAAAATGCGCGCGTTTTTAGGGAGTAACTTCAAGAGCCCAAGGGCAGTGGTGCTTTTACCACAGCCAGATTCACCAACCAGACCAAGCGATTCACCGCTGTTTAAATGAAAATCAATATGATCGACAACACCCAGGTCTTCGCCGTGTTTGCGATAAGCGATACTGAAATCATTGACTTGTAGTAAGACATCAGTCATGGCCATGGTCCTGTGGATCGAGGGCATCACGTAAACCATCACCTAAGGTATTTAATCCAAATAACGTTAATATCATAGCTAGTGCTGGCCAAACCAGGAGCCACCATTGATCCCAGGTTTGATAATCCATTGCTTGGCGCCCAGCGTCGACTAAGTAGCCCCATGAATCGAGTGGTTGACTTCCCCATTCTACTTGAAGACCTAAGAACGCTAAGAACGACTCCTCTAAGATAACTGCTGGTACAGTTAAAGTTGCATAAACAATTATTGGTCCCAGTGAATTTGGCAATAAATGTCTGGTAATAATGGTCCAGGTTGACGCACCATTGACTTTAGCTGCTTCAATAAATTCGCGGCTTTTGAGCGTGAGCACTTGGCCACGCACAATGCGTGCAGTTGTAAGCCATTGAACAGCACCGAGAGCCATAAATAAAATGATGATATTACGTCCGAATGCGACTAATAATAAAATAACGATAAACATAAATGGAATGGCGTAGAGCACATCTACTGTCGACATCATGACGCGATCAGTGCGGCCGCCCTGAAATCCAGAAATAGCACCATAAAAGACGCCTATAATTAAACTGACTATGGTGGCAACAATGCCAACCATGAGTGAAATCCGACCGCCATACAAAATGCGTGACCAGAGGTCGCGCCCTTCTGGGTCGGTGCCAAGCAGGTGATAGTGCATAGCAGTTTGCCCGTCGAATAACAGTGTGTCGATGTGTTCGCCATAGATGCGAATCTCATCAATTGATCCATCATTTTTGCTGATTGAGGTGAACTGACCGTTCTTCAATAGTGCATTTACGGTATAATTTTTGGTTTTATTGGGATCTCGATGTTTCAATTGGACTACAAAATTACCATCAGCAAATAATCCTGGCGGTGCTGCATCTTTAATTTTCAAAGAGCAGGGGCCAATTGATCGTTTGGGATTGTCTACATCAATTATTTCACCTGATTCTAGATTTAATTCGCGTAAATTATTAGCGCCGATCTTTTCCTGTATCTGTTTAATGGTGCCCTTACGACGGCCACTACGATATGCTGTTATTCTGTATTCGGTTTCGACTAATTCGCTGCATGTTATGCTAATCTCTTCGGCGTAGATAGCGTCTTCATTGAAAGCTGGTTGATCACCAACACGCAAGACATTTTCTTCATGACAGGCGATGCTTTCCGAACCCGGGGCGAGGCTGCCGACCCAGGGACGGAGGCGGCTCGGACTTTGACTGGTGAATAATGGTGCTAGGAAGCAAAGGATGTGGGCAAGGACTACTAAAAACAATCCGGCCATCGCTAGCTTATTACGCTTTAGGCGCTTCCACGCTAGTTGGCCTGGCGATAATGGTGGCAGCAGTTCTTGATTAGTATCACTGTTGCTCATAACGCACTCGAGGATCTAAGAGGCCATAAGCGATATCAGCAATTAAATTACAAAAAATGACGAGTGTGCCGTAAACGATGACTGTACCGAGTACCATATTGTAATCGCGATTTAATGCTGACTCAACAAAGTCACGGCCAAGTCCAGGAATTTGGAATATTTTTTCTACTACCAATGACCCAGTGAGAATAGCAGCAATTGCCGGCCCCAGGAATCCAATAACAGGTATTAAAGATCCGCGCAATACATGTACAAAGACTATACGCGATTCAGGTAAACCTTTGGAACGGGCTGTTCGTACAAAGTCTTGATGGACAACTTCGAGCATGCCCGCGCGTGCAAGGCGGGCGATGCGCGCCGCAAAGGGTAGGGCTAAAGTAAAACCAGGTAGTATAAGTGAGATATTTTCAGTATCTTGATAGGCATTAAATAAGAGGGCGAGAATTGGGCCGATAACAAAGATGGGAATGCTAAGCCCGATAAGACTCACGCTCATCAAGCTATAATCCATCCAAGAGTTTTGCTTAACAGCACTGACAACACCGGTACTTATTCCAAGTAATAATGCAAAAAATAAGGCGATCACACCGAGTTTTAAACTGACGCCAAGGTTTTCAGCGATGTGTTCGTTTACACTTTTGTCTTTATATTTTGAACTTGGACCTAAGTCACCAGTGCAGAGGTGTCCAAGGTAATAAAAAAACTGCGTTACGACAGGTTTATCGAGGTGGTACTTTTCGTTGAGTGCAGCTTGAATTGCCGGATCCGTTCCCTGTTCGCGGGCAAAGGGGTCGCCTGGTGCCATGCGCACCATGGTAAAGCTGATGGCAATTAAAATTAAGAGTACAAAAGGTGCGCTGATGCAGCGACGGAGAATATAGTTGCCCAACTACTTATTCTTCCATCCAGATATATTGAAATGGGTGAATGTTACGGATGTTGGGTTCAACACCCGCAACGCGCTCGTTAATCATGCCCTGCTTGATGGTTATATAAAGCGGAATAATTGGAAACTCATCTTCGACAAGAATACGTTCCATCTCTTGGAAAATCAGCATGCGCTTTTCTGGATTTAATTCTTTCTGACTATCGATCAACAATTGGTCATACTTCTTATTGGACCAACCGGTTCGGTTATTGCCACCCCCGGTGACAAACATGTCAAAAAAGGTATTTGGATCGTTATAGTCACCGATCCAACCACTACGCATAATATCGTAATTAATATTAGTCATATCTTCAAGATACATTTTCCACTCTTTATTACGACGTTTTATTGTGATGCCTAAATTATCTTTCCATTGTTGACAAATAGCCTCAGCAACCTGCTTATGGTTTTCATTAGTGTTGAACATCAGTTCAATTTCGGGGAAACCTTCACCATTGGGGAAACCAGCGTCGGCGAGAACTTTTTTCGCTTCTTCTGGATTGTAGGCCAGCCCTTCAATGTGTTTGTAAATACCGACTGGTGGACAAAACCATGTTGCTGGTGGTTGTCCTGCTTTGGTAATGTGTTTAGTGATGTGTTCGCGATTAATG
Source organism: Planctomycetota bacterium (assembly GCA_028280785.1). Taxonomy (GTDB): domain Bacteria; phylum Planctomycetota; class UBA11346; order UBA11346; family UBA11346; genus JANQLF01. Next base: position 10,521 of record JANQLF010000188.1, on the reverse strand, counting down.
GCTAAGCTCAGTGCCTTCCTGACGAGCTTTTTATTAAATGGCGCCTTCGTGCAATTAAAACGATAAAAATATGTGCCCATGTATGGTTCAGAATAATAATCTGGATGTCTACGAACTTCATCGATGCGTTTTTGTGGTACTGAATGAACCCAGTCAAGACCGTCTTTGAGAAAAGATTGGTATTCTTTTTCTGCGTCATCATAAGGGAAAATGGTTATTTTGTCGAGTTTAACAAAATCGTGATCCCAATAATGAGGATTCTTTTTTAAAACAATTGATTTCCTTTGTTCCCAAGACTCCATGATGAATGGTCCATTACTAACAATGTTTTCTGGTTTGGTCCATCCGCTGAGATGTTTATCAATGATATCGACTCGAATTGGTGCGAGGGTGGCAAATGCACAGAGGTCAAGGAAATAGGGGCAGGGTTGATGTAGTGTAACAATTAATGTTTTCGGATCTTTGGCGGATACACCAACTTTACTAAAATCTTTAATTTTTCCCTTGAGGTAAGCCTCTGCATTTTTAACTGGGAAAATTTGATAGGCATACTCTGCCGCGGTTTCTTTTTGTAGGAGGCGTTTCCAGGAGGTAATGAAATCTGAGCTAGTTATAGCTTTGCCATCTGACCATTTGGCGTCTGGTCTTATGTGGAAAGTATAGGTGAGGCCGTCTTTACTGATGTCCCATTTTTCCGCGACCCCCGGGCGAATGCTTAAATCGCTTGGGTCATTGGTGACCAAGCCTTCGAAGATGGCCAGTGAAATGCGATGTTCAGTGACGCCCTTCATCAATTGTGGGTCGAGTGTCTCGGGTTCAGCACCGTTGCTAAAGCGCAGGTGTTGAGCTGTTTTCTTCCATTCCTCGCCTTCAGGCATGAAATCCTGCTTCCATTCTGGTAGTTCAGCTGCGTAGCAAGCAGTCCAGATGAGTAACAAGATCATGATTCGTGGCATGGGAGCGTCCTTATCTTTAATTACGTCCTCTAGGGATTTAACTTTCAGGCAGGATGTTGTCTGCACGGCTCGAATTACCAGCCTGTTATCAATAAAACGCGAGGAAAATAGGGCTTAGGACACGAAAATATGTCGGATTTTCAATAGCGAGACAGTGCTTCAGCTGTGTGTGATCCGAGTTATAGGTCATAGCCTTTATCTGCATGTCTGGTACCATGCATACTTTACGTCTATGGCCTATTGCCGGCGCTGAACTTACCTTGTAGGTAGACCCAAGTTGCCTGTGAGCATGGCTACGCTTAGCACAGGAAGATTCAGCGCCTCGATGTCAGATCTTGATGGCCAATTAGTGAAGCGTGTCCTCGATGGCGATAAAGCCGCCTTTGAGGCATTGGTAGCGAGACATATTGCCCGCGCCCAAGCAGTTGCTCGAGGCGTCCTCGGTAATGATCCCGCTGTTGATGACGTGGTCCAAGAATCGTTTATTCGTGCCTATAATCGTCTCGGTCAATTAGCTCAGCCTGCTCAGTTCCCATCGTGGCTAGCAACGATTTCGCGTAATGAAGCGATCAGCTGGCTGCGCAAAAACAAAAAAGCAAAACAGGTAGACGTTGATTATGTAACGCTTGAGGCTCCTGAAGAGGAAGAGGATGATGTTATCGATCAAGAAAAGATGATGCAGGCCCGACGCTTGCGTAGTTCTATTGATCGACTTAAGGCGAGTTACCGAGAAATAATTAATTTGAAATACGATGCTGGCTTGAGTTATGAAGAGATGGCGGATTCGTTAAACACAACAGTTGCTAATGTTGAAAAGCGTCTGTATCGAGCGCGCAAGGCACTGCAAAAAGAAATGCTTAAAACGACGATTCAAGAAGAGGCAAAAGCAAAGAACAAAAACAAGGAATGATTTCTCACGAAGGCACAGAGGCATAGAGATTTATAAATGTGCTGCTTCCCCTTTTGGAATCTTAAAGATTTAAATCAATGATATCTAAGCTAACTCTGATAATGTGTCTAATTAATACAGAACCCTCTGTGTCTCCGTGGCTCTGTGAGAGATTACAATAAAAAAACCCGGCCATGGTTAAGACCGGGTATTAACAGGTAAACCCTGCAAGTTTCAAACACGGGTGGTCAGCCGATCCCGAAGGACTGGGTGAACGATAGCGAACAAATAAACGCCTTGCGGCTGGTCGGCATGCTACTTTGGACAACTTGCAATAATGGATTTAGAAGGTGTTTCCTGCAGCGGCATTCCTAGTTAATTTGTTAGGCTATATTCCTCTCTGTTTACCCGTTCCTTATAACAAGGTTGCCCTTAGGTTTCAAATAAAAATTTGGCGAATTTAATCGACAAATTTAAGCATCGCTCCAGTAAAAAAATAATAGGTGAATTTATAAGGACTTACAATGCGAGCGGGTGTTTATTTACTGTACCACGCTGTTATCCGTTGGACGTGCAATGAAATTATTCTTGAGTCTCTTTCTGCGGCTCTTGATAAGTGCCTTTTACTTGCTGCATGAACTTCACGGCGTTACTGCGATGTCTTATCAAGATGAAGCTGCAGATTAAGGTGATAATAATCGAGGATGCGAGCATCGGCATCTCGAAAGTCTTCTCGTAGTAGCAGAAATGGATGATGGGACAGGCAATGACGGCCACAATAGAAGCAGGACCAACGGCGTCGCTGCGTTTGATGTCCATAATTGAGCCAATGATCAGCCAAACGACGACCCAGATCCCAAAAGCGCTGCCGCCAGAGACAGGAGCCAGGGCAACTACCACACCGAGGGAGGTGGCGACTGCTTTGCCACCCTTAATTCCATGAAAGACGGTGAAACTATGGCCAAGAACAGCGCCTAATCCACATGACAGTGGTAGATAGAGGCTCAGCTTTGGGCCGACAGCGAGCCACTCAAAGCCCGAGTGCATGACGAAGAGCACTGGCAGCAGTCCTTTGAAGACATCACCAAAGAATACGACGAAGAACCACTGCTTGCCAAGCACACGGGCGGCATTGGTCGCACCGAGATTGCCGGAGCCATGCTCGCGAATGTCCATGCCTTTGAACTTACCGGCCCAATAGGCAAAGCTGAACGAGCCAATCAAGTAGGAAACGATAATGGCAGCGATAAAGGTCAGCAGTTCCATGCGCCATATCTAACAGAACTTAGGCCTGGGACAATCTTGCACGCTGTGCCGTGCTCTCAGCATGTTGGCCATGAAAGCGTGGTTTCTACCTATTGGTTTGGTTTTGGCATTGATTTGGGGATTGAGTGCGCCTGGTCTGGGTACTTCGGCGTATCTATGGCGCTTCCCTGGCGAATCGGGCTTACGTCTGGTCGACTGGAATGTCATTGTCGTTTTTATTATATCGGGTTGGCAATTGCGCAGTACGTCTATGGAGGGTTTAGGTCCTTATGCCAGAGCAATCATCTGCGCAATTATAATTAATTTATGCATAGCACCGTTATTGGTTTTAGGTGTCGGATTAATGGGGATCTTCCCTGCGGTTTTATTCGTTGGTGCGGCGGTCATGTCATGCATGCCTACAACCTTGGCATCAGGCATTGTTATCAGTGGCCAAGCTGGTGGAGATGAAGGGCTGTCCCTCATCATTACCATTATATTGTCTATGATTGGCGTATTAATATTGCCGTTTAGTATCGGATTTTTATTAGATGTTGGTAATGAAATAAACATCGAAGTCTGGCCACTGATTAAAAAACTCGCAATGATAGTTTTGCTGCCATTTGGTATAGGTACGGCAATTCGTTTAAAGTGGGGTAGGCCACAGCACAAGGCTGTCGGTTATATTCCACTAACAGCCATAATTATTATCGTTTGGGCCGTTGCCTCATCCAAGCAAGATGCATTTATGAATGCAACAGCATGGACGGTATTTGCCAGTATGTTATTTGGCATCTTAATTCATGTCTTGTTACTGCTAATCGCATTTGTAACAGCACGTGTGCAAGATCTGCCGTTACCGATACAGAAATCTTTAGTTATCATTAGCAGTCAAAAAACCTTGCCGATTGCCGTTGCAATTTTCACTATGATTGAGCCTTTCGTGAACGCTGAACAGATGGGCCTTGGCATTATGATCTGCGTTATCTGGCATTTTTCGCAGACCATTATCGATTCAATGATTGCGGCGAAGTGGTCGAAAAAAGTTGAAATAGATTGATATTGGCAATTAATTGCAGGATTTGACCTACTGATTAGCTGAATGTTAATACAGTATTTCCATGAAAATGAATAGGAATTCTTTTAAGGCATGTCAGTATTTAATATGCCTCATGGCTTTTTTGGCTATGCTGCGACCAAGTGGCGATTTTAGAACTGGTTTGGCAATAAGTATTGTGTGTTTGTTATGGATTGTCTGTTTTGTAGATTGGATAGATAACGGAGCCGACAATCCAATACTTTGGTTATTCCCATTTGTAATGTGTTGGGCTGCTATGTTGGTGCCGGCTGTAGTCTAATAATTATGCGTTTAGATATGTAATATACCTTCGGCTACCAAGCATGCTTTGCCACCAAGGTGTACACGATCATCTTTAATCTGCATGCTTACCGAGCCTCCGCGCGATGACGCTTGGTAGGAACGCATGACTTCTTTATTAATGCGCTTTTCGAAATAGGGGGCGATTGCGCAATGTGCGCTGCCGGTGACATGGTCTTCGGGGATACCGTATTTAGGCGCAAAAAAGCGGCAGATAATATCGTAATCAGGGTCGTCGTGTTCGGCGCAGATAATGACTCCGCGTTCAACGGGTAATTGCGCAAGCACTTGCATATTCACTTTGGCTTCGCGAACACTGTCAGCGCTACCGACTTCAATCAATAAATCTTTATCTGCTTTGCATACGCCAAAGGGCATCACGCCTAGGGCTTCTGCTATGCCGGGTGGGGTCATGCACATTTGATTGTCAGTTTTTGGAAAATCTAAAGTGATTTCATCATTATTTTTTTGGGCAATTAATCGACCGCCAAGTGATTCAAATTCGATGCTGTCTGAATCATGGCCTTGGCAGTGCCACAGCGCATGTGCAGCTGCTATAGTGGCGTGACCGCATAATTCAGCTTCACGCACTGGTGAAAACCAACGCAGGTGGAAATGATCACCTTTATTTAAGACAAAGGCTGTTTCTGCCTGATTGAATTCACGAGCAATGGCTTGCAGTTCATCGTCAGCAAGCATTTCCTCTAAAATAACAACTGCCGCTGGATTGCCTTTGAAAGCGGTATCGGTAAATGCATCAATTAAATAATACGGCAGGGTCATTAATAACGCAGTTCCTGATTATCACCAATGATATCTAAATTAGCTTTAATCAGATCATGACGCTGCTGAACACAATCGGCGCTATACAGCGGATCGCTTGGGGTGTTGAAGCAGTAATCGAGTAATTTATCAATGGTGCTTGTTGCAACATGGCAACGGGTGTCGCTGCTGGCGTAGTATATGAATACTTTGCCGTCGTCATCGGCAATCGCGCCGTTACAGAAAACCACATTAGATACATCACCTAAACGCTCGAGGCCAAGCGGCGCTAAGAAATGACCGGCTGGGCTAGCAATAACTTTGCTTGGATCATCTAGATCACAAACAAAGGCATACAGCACGTAGCGCAGACCAGCGGCACAGCCACGCACACCGTGGGCAATGTGCAACCAACCTTTATCGGTTTTAATCGGTACAGCACCGGCACCATTTTTCACTTCTTTAATGGTGTGATAAGCGCGTTCATCTACAATGGTTTCATTATTTAATTCAGGCTTAGTGATGTCTTTGCAGGTGCCCCAGCCAATGCCGCCGCCAGAACCAGCGCTAATAAAGCCGTCTTGTGGACGCGTATAAAAAGCATATTCGCCGTTAACGAATTCCGGATGTAAAACTACGTTGCGTTGCTGTGGTGAAGGCGTTTTTAAGTCAGGGAGGCGTTCCCAATTGATTAAATCTTTACTGCGAGCAATACCGCATTGCGCATCGGCAGCAGATAAATCTGGATCATTTTGATCTTTACGTTCAGTGCAGAATAAACCATACATATAACCATCTTCGTGAGCGGTGATGCGCATGTCATAAACATTAGTATCGCGCAGATCAGTTTCCGGCATGACAATTGGATAATCGTGAAAGCGGAAATTATCAATGCCGTTTTCACTAGAGGCTAAAGCGAAAAATGATTTACGGTCATAACCCTCGGTACGTACCATCATGTAATAACGACCATTAAATTTAATCGCACCAGGATTGAGCGTGCAGCCAATGCCCATGCGTTCGAGAAAGTCTGGGTTACGTTCCTCTGAAAAATCATAACGCCAAAATAAAGGAACGTGTTCGTCAGTCAGAACAGGGTAAACATAGCGATCATAGATGCCGTTGTGCCAATCTTTATCAACAAGGTTTGGGCGTTCGATCAAAGCTTTTTGCTCGGCCATTAAAGCTTGCAATTGTTCTTGGTGACTGCTCATGCGGAGTCCTTTATTATAATTTAACCGCGGCGCGGTTTACGAGGTTTGCGTGTTGGTTTCTTACGTGCCGGTTTGCCGCCTTTGCCAGACTTATTGGTCTTGGCGCCCTGTGGCACGATTAAATGTGATTTGCGTTCGGCCTTGGTGCCGATGATGGCACGCTCATGTTGATCTTTGTTCTCGTGGAACTGACTCTTACGCGCTTTGAAAATAATGCGGAATGGTACACGTTGAAAGGGGAGGTGCTTGCGGAAATAATTTTCTAAATAGCGGCTGTAGCCTGGCTCGACCCAATCAGTGCGATTCACAAATATGGTAAACGTGGGCGGCTGGATGCCAACTTGCGTCGCATAATAAATTTTGGTGTAGCTTGGACCGATTTTTTTCGGTCGGCGGCGTTGCACCGCTGCTTCAAGTAATTTATTCAGTTCGCTGGTGTTAACGCGCTCTTGGCTTTCCTGATGCATTTCTTTGGCCATGGCCAAAACACCACCGACATTACGACCATTGAGTGCACAGGTGAATATGCAGGGAGCGAACCGCAGGCCAGGTAGACGGTCAAATAACCATTCCTTGTAATCTTCCGGCTTGCCACTTTCTTTTTCAGCAATGTCCCATTTATTAATGACAACAATGGTTGGTTTGCCTTCAACGGCGCAAAAATGAGCTAGTTTTTTATCCACTACACCTATTTCGTCACTGGCATCAATAACTAACATCACAACATCGCTGCGCGTTATGCCGCGTTCGGTTCGGCAGGCTGCGTAGAATTCTAAATCTTCGTTGAGTTGTTTTTTCTTACGCAGACCAGCAGTGTCGATAAGGAGGAATTTACCTTCTTCGGTTTCAATCGGCACATCAACAGCATCGCGAGTAGTTCCAGCAAGATCGGCAACAATAACGCGCTCTTCACCACAAAGGGCATTGGTCAGTGAGGACTTGCCAACATTACGTCGACCGGCAAAGCATATGCGTAAATAATCACCGTAATCTTTATGTTCATGATCATCACGCACAGTTGGTAAGCGCTCTGCCAATTGGTCAGTCAAATCATGCAGTCCACGCACCTGTTCAGCACTGACACCAAGTGGTTCGCCGAGGCCTAATTTAATAAATTCATGAATGCCAGATTCAAGATTTTGGTGGTCAATTTTATTAATAATTAAACTGATGCGCTCTTGATGTGGGCGTAGTTTTTTGGCGATGTCACGGTCTTGATGGGTTAAGCCTGATTTACCATCGCAGAGAAATAAGATATGGTCTGCTGTTTCGATGGCGCGGTCAATCTGCGTGTTGACGTCCTGTTCTAATTTGGCTTCGTCAACGATTCCGATGCCGCCAGTGTCGATCAAAGTAAATGAACAACCGTCACGATGCACGTCGTGGAAGATGCGATCGCGTGTTACGCCAGCGCGTGGATCAACAATGCTGACGGGGACGCCAACCAACTTGTTGAACAGACTTGATTTGCCCACGTTGGGGCGGCCAATGATGGCGACGACTGGTAACATGTTTCCATCCGGGCGCAGGATGTTGCCGAGTGAATAGAGGCCTACAAGCGCGTTTTTGATCAAATTCTAAGATATTGAGTCGCTTATTAGGTAGATAGCATCTTATTTATGGTCGATGTACCCAGTGAACTGTCCAATGAAGAAGTTGAATCGCATGAGCCGGTTCACGAACAGGAAGAGGCGGGCGATCGCGACCGTCAGTTTCCCTGCCATCAATGTGGTGCGAATCTCAAGTGGACGCCTGGTCAAGGTGCGCTGACCTGCCCTTACTGTGGGCACGCAGAGGATATTCCTCTCGATAAGGACAGTATCAAAGAATACGCTTTTAACGATTACTTGGTTTCAAAAGACAAAGACGAAGGACTCGGCATCGAAGCACGTGCTATCAAATGCGGTGCGTGTGGGGCTGAATTAGAATTAGATGCAGATCAGGCAGCACATGTCTGTCCATTTTGTGGATCTAATGCCATCGATGAAACGGCACATCAAGATCGAATAAAGCCAGAAGCGATTATTCCATTTCGTGTGAATCAAGAACGAGCGCGCAAATTATTTCGAGAATGGTTGGCGAAATTATGGTTTGCACCGAATTCGTTAAAAGATTCCGTACGCGCAGATACATTTCAGGGTCTGTATCGACCATGGTGGACATTTGACAGTCATACTGTGAGTCATTGGTCCGGTTATGCTGGCGAATATTATTATGTGACACGAACACGAACGAATTCTGAAGGTAAAACCGAAACTTATCAGGAACGCAAGGTGCGCTGGCACTATCGCAGTGGTACCTATCAAGCATTTTTCGATGATGAATTAACGGTCGGATTTCGTGATAAAATTAATGCGGAAGAATATAATTTATCGGGTTTAACAGCTTATGACACGGGTATCATTGCCGGTTATTTATGCGAACGATATGTGGTTGACCCGAAGGCTGCATGGGCCTCAGCGCGCACAAGTATCGAAGATAAAATAGCAGATAAATGTCGTGAACGTTTAGGCGGTGATACGCAGAAAGGTTTTCAAGTCAGTACCGCACACAGTGGCATTACCTTTAAATCTATATTATTGCCGGTGTGGCAGAGTGCCTATCGATTCAACGACAAAATTTATCAAATTAGAGTTAATGGACAAAATGGTAATGTGACTGCAGACCGACCGTATTCATGGATCAAGATTACATTGCTAATTTTATTAATTGCAGCGCTTATCTTTGGTCTTGTTGCGCTGATGTCTGCCTAAGCTCAAGCAGACCAACGTCGAAATAAATAGATCCCAGGTAGGGCAGCGATAATAAGGCCAAGACTATTGCTGAGCCAAGGTGACCAGTTCGATGCGTCTGCAGCCATGCCAGTGAGGGCAATCAATGCTACTGGTATGCTGGCAATTAATAAGGCCTGACTGGCAGCAACGAGAATGCGATGCTGATTAGCGAAGCGCATGAAAATGGGAAGTGCATATAAAATCGCAATTAATGGTACGACAATTGCCGATAGGCGATTTAATAAAAGCGTCATATGCATATGTTCTCCGCGCTCCCACAGTTCTAAACTATTAAAAGCTTCACGCGTTAATAATTCTTGGCGCAACAGTTCGGGTTCTAATTGTAGGCTCAACGAGTCAGTGAGCGGTAAGGATTTTAGCTCTTGCATGCTTTGTTGATCGCCATGGACATGCCAGTGGTAAATCGGCCCACCTAGCACCCACGTATTGTTATTCCATTGCATGTTCTTAGCGAAAACTGCACCACCGTTTTTAGGTGCGATAAAGACTTGTTCAAAATAGGGGACGTCATTTTTAGGTAAGTAGCAACGGGCTGCATACCAGGTTGTCTGGGTGTCTTCGACGTGCCAAATGCGCGAGGTGTGTTGTCTATTATCAAAGGCAGATTCAATTGCTTGTACCGGATGGTATAATCGCGGGTTAATATAACTATTGCATATGCATTGAATTAATCCGGCACCTAAGGCGAGGATGCATAAGGGGAGGGCTATGCGGTGTGGGCTTATGCCACCGGCAATCACCGCAGTCCATTCTCCTTTCTTGAGCATTGGTGTTAAACAAATAAGCGCACCTGCAACCACAGCAAAAGGAATAATGCCATTAATGATAATGGGAATACGACATAAATAGAGCTGCGCCATGAGAGACCAGCGATTATACTGTGCATCTAGACGAGCGCTGAGGAATTGTTCGAGGCTCAGGACCAGATCGAAGAATATAGCTAAAATGATTGCTAAAAATAAAATTAAACTCGCAGCTGAGAGGCTGCGCTTTAATATATAGCGATCTAAGGTGCCCATTACCGCTTGCGCCATATGAGTATGCCTCCAGCGACTGCGGTGAATGTGTGCGGTAGCCAAATCAGGATACCTGGATTAAAGCGTAAGTATTGGCCCATGCCTTTTACGGCGATCATTCCAGGTAATATATTTATTACGATAAGCAATATGCCGACAAAAATCGCTAACATACGGTTGCGAATGGGCATGCTCAATCCGAGTCCAGCAGCAATTAAAAAATAGGCGAATAAGGCATAGGGAATGGACACGCGGGCATGCCAAGC
>JANQLF010000157.1 GCA_028280785.1 Planctomycetota bacterium | reverse complement strand
CAGCAACATGTTCTTCAACTTTTTGGCGTGCTTCGGCGGTGCACATCGGACCAAGGTCAACATCACCCGGCTCGATACCATCTCCAATGCTTTGATTTTCTGCTTCAACTTTGAGTGCCGCAACTAATTCGTCGTGAATACTGCTATGGACATAAATACGATTAATCGTTGAACAGCTTTGGCCCATATTACGGAAGGCTTTATAGGCGATTAATTTGGCCGTTTCCTGAATATCCGCATCAGCACAAACAATGGCCGGACAATGACCACCCAATTCCAAGGTGACATCTTTTAATTGTGAGGCGATCGATTCGGCAATAGCTTTACCAGTCTGGGTTGAACCAGTCATTGCCACCTTATGCACATCTTTATGAGTCACTAATTGCTGAGCGATACTCACCTCTTCACTACAAATAAATGACAGCACACCAGCAGGAATTCCGCCATCACAAAGTCCTTTGCAAAATGCAAAAGGTGATAACGGCGTAATTGGCGTAGGTTTTACAATAACCGTGCAACCAGCAGCAAATGCAGGACCCAATTTCCAGCTCAATAAAGCAACTGGATAATTCCAGGGCGTAATAGCTGCCACCACACCGATGGGTTGGTGAATATGCATACTGCGAAATTGAGTTTTCTCAGTTTGATGAACGGTTCCTTCGACACGCACACCTTCTGCCGCATAATAATCAATAATGTCGCAGGCTGCGGTCACTTCACTACGTGACTGATTAAACGGCTTGCCTTGTTCGAGTGCCATCAGCATGCCAATTTCATCAGCTTGCTCACGCACATGCGCAGTAGCTTTGCGAATAATCGTTTCGCGTTGGTAAGCCGTTAATGCGCGCCATTCTTTAAAAGCACTGTTTGCTGAGGCGATAGCCGCATCAACCTGTTCGCTGCTTGCTGCAGCAAAATGGCCAATGGCTTTCCCAGTTGCTGGGCCGATCACATCAACGTTGCTGCCATGACCTGATTCAACGCATTGGCCGTTAATAATTAATGAAGCGTGCTGTGTTGTTGTCATGGTCATGCAATGGCTCCATTGGGATTTACACAAACTTTAAGTGAAGAACCAGCCGTCATCATGTCAAAAGCATCACAGACATCATCTAAAGGGATGCGGTGGGTAATTAACTCTTCAGCCGGAAATTGCCCAGTCATAATTAATTCTTGGGCGCGCTCAAAGTCACTGCGTTTTTCAGAAAAAGAACCGGAAATAGTTAATTCTTTGTAATGAATCAAATTACCATTAAGTGTCGTATAAGGATTATCCTTTGGCAGTCCGCCAAAAAATTCGATACGTGCACGTTTACCTGCCAGCTCCAATGCATCAGCCTGCGCAGCAGCGACGCTACAGGCGACTATTACTACATCGGCACCGAAGCCTTCAGTGGCTTGCAAGACAGCGGCGTGGTGATCTTTGTCTTTAGTTACTTGAATATAATGATCGAATTCAAATTTCTTGGCAATGTCCAAACGCTCTTGCGACATCTCGAGCAACATCACCTGCTGCGCGCCATTCATTTTAGCCGTTAATGCATGCATAATACCAATCGGACCAGCACCGACGACTGCAACGCGATCTGCTTTGGTAATATTTAAACGACCATGGGCATTAAGCACGCAACCAAGCGGCTCGGAAAGTGCGGCGGCATCAGAAGAAATATGTTCAGGCACACGATAAAGTTGGCCTAACTCAACTGCTTTCTTTGGAATAACCACGTATTCAGCAAAGGCACCATCATGGTGATAGCTTAAGGTCGTGCGGTCGGTGCACATGTTATCAATACCGAGTTCACAATAACGACAGGTGCCGCAAGGCATGACAATATACATCACCGCACGTTCGCCGACGGCGAAACCATTATCGCTGGCATTTTCTACAATTTCGCCACAAAATTCGTGGCCAAGCACGCGACCGCTGTCAATTGACTTATGACCATGCTGATAGGTGCGTAAATCTGCACCACAAACGGCACATGAGTGAACTTTGACCAATACCTCACCATCACTAATAGTTGGCATGGCTACATCGCTAACGCGAATATCTTGTTTACCGTGATAAACTGCTGCTTTCATTTTCTTTATTGTCCTTTTCTTAGCTCATCCAGTTAGATTGAGAATTTGCTGACCATTTAACCGTAACTTTTTTAGCCTGTGTCCAGAAACGCATACCATCATCACCGGTAATATCACCGACACCAAAGCGTGAATCATTCCAGCCACCAAAACTAAACGGTTCGCGTGGAACAGGAACGCCGATATTTACACCGATCATACCGGCATTGGCGTGTTGCTCAAAGTACCGCGCACTAGCACCGTCGCTGGTGTAAATAGCCGCGGCATTGCCGTAAGGATTTTTATTTTCGATGGCTAAAGCTTCGTCCAAAGTCTTTACCCGGATTATAGAAAGCACTGGTCCAAAAATTTCATCACATGCTAAATTATGCTCAGCCTGCACATCATCGATAATACTTGGTCCAACGTAGTAACCGTTTTCATCAGCATTGGTTTCCGCTTCACGGCCATCGACTAAAACCTTGGCACCGAGTGCGCCCGCACCATCAATATAAGAACAGATGCGCTGACGCGATTCGTCAGTAATAATCGCGCCCATTTCAGTTCCGGTTTTGATGGTTTTTGCATAATCGACTATTTTTTGAATCATCGCATCACAATCACCGACCGCTACCATAACTGAAGCAGCCATACAGCGTTGTCCCGCACAACCAAAGGCTGAAGCACACACATTCGAGGCTACTAATTCAGGATCCGCGTCAGGCATGACCACCACGTGATTTTTCGCACCACCAAGCGCGAGCATACGCTTACCCGCTGCAATGCCGCGTTGATAAACACTGCGCGCAATTGGCGTTGAACCAACAAAGGCCGTTGCCGCGATACCAGGATGATCGAGTAAAGCCTCTACACAGCTACGATCACCATGAATAACATTAAAGACGCCCTTTGGTAAACCGGCTTCCTCTAAAAGTTCGGCTAATTTATTTGCAGTGAACGGAACTTTTTCACTTGGTTTTAAAATAAACGTATTGCCGCATGCAATTGCAATTGGGAACATCCATAACGGAACCATCGCTGGAAAATTAAATGGGGTAATACCTGCAACCACACCAAGTGGAAAACGACGTGTTGAACAATCAACACCCTTGCTCACTTCTAAAGTTTGACCGACTAACAATTGCGGTAAGGAACACGCATATTCAACAACCTCTAAGCCTTTATTTAATCCAGCTATTGCTTCGGCTACGGTCTTGCCATTTTCCTTGGCAATAATTTCACCCAATTCTTGACTGCGCTCTTCGCATATTTGTTTGAATTTAAATAAGCACTGAATGCGGTTTTTTACCGGCGTGACACTCCACTCTTTAGCTGCTTCAGCCGCGACGCTTACACAATGATCTAATTGCGCTTGATCGGCATTAGCGACGAGACCAATTAACGATCCATCTAAGGGTGAATAAACTTCAATACCGCCATCTTCTGAATTAACATTTTGGCCGTTTATATGGTGGCCGATGCGTGGCGCTTGGACGGGTGATGCAGTTGCTGTCATCTCTTTGTTGCTCCTCAAATTTCAACAGTGGCTTAGCCACTATGTTGATGAATATAGTGGTGGCTTAGCCACCTGGCAAGTTAAATATTTACACCTTTAAGTGTTTATCTTAACAGTATTTACCTATCTGCGCCTTCTTGAGCGACCGCGTGATCGAGTCTGAGTGCGGGTATGCGTGCGTGTGCGTGAGCGAGAGCGCCTGCGTGTTGGTGTTTGCTTAGGCTCAGGCTCCTGATCCTCATCCAAAGGACCCAGCACCTCTTCTAGCTCCATCTTCATGCGACCACATAAAAAATCACCATCACCAGCAACAATGGTGTCATTTATAAACGCAAAGCCCTTCAGCGCAGCAGCAATATCTACTACCATTGATAAAATAAAAAAATCATCATCAAAACCATGACGAATATTACAACCTATACAAAAGTTGGTTTGTAAAATCACCTGACTAACTACATCAACTTTTACATGTGGATCAGATTCAGCACAATGATGAACCCAACCGACAAAACCCTCCAAATGTTCGGGAATTTCTTTCGGGTTCATAAAATTCATGGAAATAGGGCCAAACTGGGTTTGCAGCTCGATACCAACCGCCCTTCCACGTTCGTTTTTCCGAGCCTTAAAACCAGTTACCCCCTCTACGGCGAGTAAAGTTTTATTAGAAATAGTAGAAGGATCTGGCAAATAAAAGGAGCAATGGTCCATAGACGTGGATGCAGCCTAGGAACGGCAAACCCAGATACAATAAGGAAATGAAATCCTACCTAGGGCGAGGACCATACATTGGCATGTCTGTACCATGCTCTAAGGCTCCGATATCAGGCTCTTTCCCCGAAAATTCATCGTTGAAATTGGGTATACGCACGGCGCGATCAATAAGACGACTCTTTTTATGTAAAGTCATATCATTGACACTCACCGCAAATGTCTCGTTCGGATCCGCCGGTGCCTGCAACTTGGATTTGAATTCTTTATTTTCCTTGAGAACCAAAGAATGCAGGAATACACCATCTTTCTCAGCGTCATTCAATGTGTCGTAACGTTTTTTATTCCATTTTAAGAATTGCTTCCACTCCCCAACAAACGCATTGTGCTCAAAGATACAATCCTTCATCGGACTCGTATTTTCGTAGCCATAATTTCCATCGGTACCAATAAATAAATTATTTTTAGCGATCATCTGATGATTCGATTCGGAGGTCATGACGATTAATGGCATTCCCTTTTTCACCGAGTTATTATGGAAAATAAATGCGCCGTAAGAATGATTGTGCATCTTAAAGGTTTCTTTAACAACATTGTACATGATATTTCTGTACACATATACTGGACCCCCATGAACAGGCTGCAAAGAAATGCCCTGGTAAATATTAGTTAATCGATTCTCAAACACACGATTATTACATTCCGAATAATCCAACTCAATACCATCATCGGTACATTCCGAGATTTCATTTCGATAAAAATCAATACCTGCGCAAGGGTACTGACTGAACGTGTCAATCGCATCGGCAAAATGGCTAATACGATTATGGCAAACAACATGGCCACGACCGCTTATTTGAATGCCGCGCATGCTTTCGATACCCTTTTCACGTGGCCAGGTAGCCCGTCCCTTCATCGTACAATCACCAATAAAGATACGCTCTTGTCGATGTGCATGTTTCTGCGCAACAAATCCGTAATCACATTCGCTAAAATGGCAGCGACGTATAGTTATATGTGCAGCACCATTACAATTAACCAACCATTTGGCATTACGAAAATGCAAACGCTCAAACATAAGATGTTTCTTATTCTGCGCATTAATTGCATTATTCGCACCTTGTGCGTCAATAATTGCCTCACCATCTTTGGGACCAATAAGTACGATCGGCATATTTGGCGCACCAGTTGGCATGACAAAGCTACCTTCATATACTCCTGCAGCTAATTGTAGAATCATGCCAGGCTTAGCTTGTTTAAGTGCTTTTTCCAATGCACTTCCTTTTGCTTTCACTTGCATGACTTTGGCCTTATTCGGTAAGGCAGGCTCTTTCCAAGTTTTCGCTTTGAGGATGCGTTCCTCACTTCCCCCGTCTGCATCAGTTAAGTGTAATCTTACCTCATATTTGGTATCTTCTTTTAAACCGACCACTGACCCGGCGTGTAATCGTTGGTTTTCTTTGATTCCGTGCGCTTCTCTAATTCCATCATTATCCACGGCCATAAACTCGAGCCCAGGTCGCCACTCTTGATCACCAAGCTTACGATAACTTACTTGGACAGTCGCATTGTTATTCGCATCACCCTCTATCAGGCAACGATAACCGAGACAATGAATGGTTGATAATTCTTCAGTTACGCTGATCAGTTTTGACGCATCTTCAGCAGCCAAAATGCCCATGTAACTCAAGCAAAAAAGTAGTGTATATATGCGCATAGAACAATACTGCCTGTCCACAAACACACTCAAGGATCTGAATACGCAAACAATGACCACTTCTTACGAATTGTCGGATAATTGACCACTGGACTGAATCTCTCAAAGGGTAGGTATATACTAATGGAACACAGCAAGGTCTGTTATTATTTTATTATTTTGTGCTGTATCTGTGCATGTGGTGGCGGTGGTGGCTCGAAAAAAAGTGGGAGCACCATTGTTCAACGCGGTGACCGCATGCTCTCTATCGATGTCTCGTTACCAGAAGATGACGACTTCATCGCTGCCTATGATGAAGCCATGCTCACTGACATGGATAATATTAAATTATCTTTTGATTGGTCGATGCTCGAAGATGGAACAAAAGATGGCGGCGGTGATCCTATCTATGACATGAGTGTTCCAGCGATTGCCGAAGCATTTTATCCAGCGAAAGGCATGCCCGTTTCTATATTTATTCGACCAGTACACATTAACATCAAACCAGTTCCTAGTGATCTCACCGCAACTGACTTTGATAACGCCACCATGATCCAACGCTTTAAAGATTTACTTGATGAACTGTTTACCACTATGCCCACGGCCGAAATTCAGAGTTTAATTATAGGTTCAGAAATTGATATTTATTTTGGAAATGATGACGCGGCTTGGGACAAATATATTACATTCTTTGACGCTGTAGCCACCTATGCACGTGCCCAACGCCCCGGTACGTTGGTTGGCAGTGAAGTTACTTATAATTTTTATGACGAAAGCAGTTTTGATAAATGGTTAGAACTCAATACCTATGCTGATTTTATCGGCATCTCTTATTACGGTATCGATTACACTAACCAAAATGGCAAAAGCATGGGTCAAATTCGAGACGACTTTGACGACATGGTTGCCAAGCATCCTGGTAATCAGGACATCTATATTCCTCAACTCGGTTATCCTTCCGCAGCTTCACTCAATAGTTCGGAAGAAAAGCAAGCTAAATTCATTAATACTGTCTTCAAAGCCTGGGATGAACATCATAAACGAATAAAGTTAATTAACTTCACCTGGATGCATGAATGGGATGCGACAGCAATCAGTGATTTTATGGCAGAGATCGGTGTAAGCGATGCAAATTTAGAGGCATTCCTTGGTAGCATTGGGCTACGCTACTGGTCCGGATCGGGCAGTGACAAATTAGCATGGCCTCGCTTAAAAAAGCGTGCGGCTGAACGCGGATGGAAAAGTCCCAGTACCATCCTCGCGCCTATTGGGGTTAATTAGCGCAACGGAATATGTGCAGCACGAAAACGACCAGGACTCATACCACAGCGTTGAGCAAAACGCTTAACAAAATTAGCATAATCGTTAAATCCTGAATCATAACAGGCATCGGTCACTGTCGCACCATTACGCAGTGCATGCTTAGCCAAAGCCATGCGCTTTTTTAACACATATTCCTTAAACCCGCTACCAAGTTCAGCACGGAAAATACGACTTAAATAGGTTGGCGTGCAGGCAATGCTTTCTGCGCAATCATTTAAACGTAAATTCGGATTCATTAATTCACGATCGATGTAATCAAGTGCACGCTTAACTAGTGGATGCACGGCATCTACTTTAGGTGACGTTTGCTCCGACCATGCTGCATGGATTAACAACAAAATACCACTGAGGTGATGGAAACGCGCTAAGGCACTATGAGACTCGGTCACCGCATCAAGACGCTGATGTTCCAGGCGTTCACAGCGTTCCAATAATTCATTAGTTTGTCGATTATTAAGTGGAACACGAAATTCATCTACAATTTGACACAACATATCCATGTCATCGTGCAATTGCGTACACGATTGAATGAATCCAATAGGGATGTCTAACTCCAAACGCTGATGTTTTTCATGTTCAGAACGTGCGCTACAGGTACATGCGATTTCTGGGCCAATAATAAAACAAGCGCCGCGCTGAGCATGATAATGGCGCTGTGCTATATACACATCAGCTTGACCATGCATGAATACCAACACCCGCAGACTATCTTCACGACGATGTTTTAATGGTTTACGTCGGCGCCCCTGCAGGCGATGATAAATGCAGACCTGATCTAAAAGCGGTTCCAGTTCACCAAGCGACATCCTGATATCATAAGTTTCGACATAAATACTGCAAGTCTGGCAAAGATAGCTATTTTTTACTGCTATAATTACCATCTATGTCAGAAAATATTACACACACCGGAATTTGCGACGACACCCGTCGCCTGATCTTCGCTGCCAGTGAGCACGAATCAGACCTTCTCCCACCCGCTTTCCTCGAAGCTGTCGATAAGCACCAAGACATCATGCGCCTTGGTGGTGTCACTCGCCATGCCGACCAGCATTCGGTTGAACTTCTCGATGATCTGCGCCAACGTCAGGATAAACTTGATGACCAGGATTTACGACGCCTGGCCTTTATCATTGGCTGGCTATCCCATCGTGCAGCAGATCGTCAGATGAAGCCTATTTTTCGTGCAACCTGTCCTAATTCGGAATTAAAACCAACCGAGTGTTCAGTTTACCACGATGCTTTTATTTATCGTCATCGCTATCATGGCCAATCTGATTTATATATTCCGGAACAATTCGAATTAATGAGTGAGCATGCTGAACTCGGCAAACAGTTCGCTGGATTAAAATCAATTGTTCGCCATTTATTACAAGGATCACTCATAGGTATTCATACACTCATCCCTGATGACAAGCATCCTAAAGAATGGATTGACCAATTAACCCGCTCCCATCAAATATGGCGCATCGATATGGATCGCTATCTCAATGCTATCGTCAATCCAGACGATGAAAAAGTTCAAGAATATATCATAGACACTAATTTTTACGACAGCAACGATACTTTGATTACATACGTTGAATCCCTGCAAGCCGAAGACACCAGTGCACAGCATAGTTGTCTACATTTTGCCGGTGAACAAAGCAGCCACTACGCACAAGCCCTTGATAAATCCTGGGAATTCATCAAAGCAACTGGACGTCATTGGATGAATAAAATTTCCAACGACGAATTAGCGGGCGCCCTCGAACACGGTCAAAAGCTACGCGATGGAATCGGTGGCTAATAATAACGCTGCTGCCTGAATGCGCTCGGATTCATGCCAACAATTTTCTTAAATTGTCGGCTAAAATAGGCCACATCATCATAGCCCAGTTGATCAGCAACAAGATCTAAATTGTCATCAGTGGCCAATAATAATTCCTGCGCTAAATGACAACGGTGCTCCAGTGCATAGCGATGCATTGGCATACCCATAGCCTGACGAAAACGTCGACGCAGTGTTGACAGTGGGATAAATAATTCACTTGCTAATTGGTGATAATTAATTTCCTCGCAAGCTAAATCCTGCAGGCGCTGGCAACAGCGTTCTAACCATAGCTCCTGCTGCGGTGCCTGTTCTTGCTGCGACCATGCTTCCAACAAGCACGCCTCAATCGCATGCACACGCCGTCGGTTATGTAATGGCGTCGATCCTTTTAATTCCTTAAGCAGATTCTCGAAACAAATATTCATGCGTTTAGTGTCATTAATACGCAACGGTTGCTGTGGCCACAATCCATCGGCTAATAATTCTTCCAAATAATCACCCGTTAAAGCAGCACGATAATGGCCTTGCGGCAATTGGGTTGGCAATTGGATAAATAATGGCCCCGGAAATCCTGCCCAAAACCACGAACCTCGCATTTCGTGGTGTTCGTCACCTATCTGTAGACTGCATTCCCCGTTGATCATATAGTGCATCGACCAGTGCTGATCATAGGATCTGGTGAAAGAACCAAGGTGATTTTTGATATAAGAGGCGAATTTAACCTGGCAGGCACGTTCTTGCATTGATCATATAGTACAAATTAGATATCTGATGCCATTCCTATTTGAGTTGCCCATGCCTATACTGCGCCCATGAGCACAGACGACCGACCAAATATCATTCTTATCACCACAGACGAACAGCGCTGGGATGCCTTGGGCATCAATAACCCAGCAATCCAGACACCGTTCTTGGACAGCCTGGCAGCACGCGGACGCAATTATACGCGCTGCTATTCCTCCTGCCCGGTCTGCATTCCGGCACGACGCACCATGCTGAGCGGCTTGCATGCGAGTACTCACGAAACACTCGGCAATACCGAAGCAGAAGATTTTTGCCCACCACATACCGTACCTGAATTACTCGGCGACAAAGGTTACGAGACTCAATTAATTGGTAAATTTCACGTCGGTATTCCCGGAAAGCGCTACGGCTTTGATCATATTATTCAAAGTGAAACACCCAACGATCGTCGCCAAACCGCACATCAGTGCCGTAATGATTATGCTGACTGGTTTGAACAACAAGGTGTCGCTCCACATACCTTAAGCATCGGCGTTATGAGTAATGACCGCATGGCGCGTCCCTATCACTTACCCGAACGTTATCATCACAACAATTGGGTGACTGACCGTGCGGCCGATTATTTATGCAAATATCGTGATCCGACATCGCCATTTTATTTACACCTCAGTTACTGGGCACCACATCAACCATTAATTCCACCACAGGCATATTGGGATCGTTATAAAGATAATGAGCACACCCCACCTATGGGTGAATGGACCAATACCGATGAGTGGGAAGCTGGCCTGCATCCAAGCAGCACCCATGGGCCGTTTCGTCTTAATGAAATGCGCCAAGCATTAGCAGGTTATTATGGTTTAATTAATCACATGGATGATCAGCTTAATTATTTATTTGATCGCTGGTCTTGCTCACGTTTAAAGAATGATCGACCACTGTTAATTTTATTCAGTAGTGACCACGGCGACCTTATGGGTGACCATAATTTATTCCGTAAACACCAGGCCTACGAAGGCTCTGCACATATTCCGTTATTTATTGCCGGGCTGAACGGCATGGAAGTTCCGCAGGGATCCTGCGATCATATCGTTGGCCTAGAAGATATGGCCGCGACAGTCTTAGACGCCGGTGGCGTTGAACGCCCAGATTATTTCAAGGAAGACGACGGTCATTCACTGCTTGCAGGTGATTCGGTGCGTGATCAATTTCACGGCCAAGGTTTCTGTCGCGGCACAGTCCGCTGTCATCAACGCTTCTTAGTCCATGGTGATTACAAATATATTCGCCACACCACTACTGGTGAAGAACAATTATTTAACCTAGTTAAAGATCCTGATGAATTACATGATTGTAGCGGCGAAGAAGATCTGACTCCGTTTCGTGCATTAATGGATAGGCACCGTGATAACACAATGGCTGCCGCTGATGGCGATGCGCCGTTAACGCCGTGTGCTGGTGCACGACCGAAGGGTGTGTGGGCGAATTAGCCTTCCCATCCAGGACAGCCAATCGTTCCACGCTCATCAACGGTATAGCCCCAGCGCTTAACATAGGTGCCACCGGCTAAGAATTCGTCATCAAGGCGATCAAGTTCGGAATGCAACGCCGTTGATAATAAATTCTGCACTGATTCCATTTCGGGACGATTAACGCGATTATCTAATTGCTGTGGATCTTCTTTATTATCATAGAGCAACCACGGACCTTTTCGGTCTTCAACATAGGTATAGCGTTGGTTGCGAATGCCGCGTGCTTCACGCGGTTGATAAAGCTCATCAAGACCCTGAGCCTGTCTTGGCCAATTACCAAAAACATGATACGAGCCATAGAGACTATAATTATATTCAGGCGTTTGCTGCGATCTTATATACGTCGACCAATCCCGCCCCTGAATATCCGCTTCGAGTGGCTGCTGCACCAGTCCGGCTATGGTTGGCCAGAAATCAGTTAAATTAAATACTGATTTGTTTTCACCAGCTGGGATTTGTGGGCCACGAATTAAGCACGGTATGCGAATCGATTCATCCCATGGTCCCTGTTTATCAAACATACCATGGGCACCGACATAATCGCCATGATCACTGGTAAATATAACAATGGTATTTTTAGTTAATCCGCGCTCGTCAAGCACATCCATTAAACGACCAAAATAAACATCAAGTGCCGTGCAATGTGCATAATAGCCGGCAAGGCATTCGCGTGCGCGCTGCTCTTTATCAGCCGCTACATTTTCAGGCAATGCTATCTTCGCTGGATCATAAAGCTTTTTATATTCTTCCGGAGCGGTTTCGTATGGACTATGCGGTGGCCCCCAACTCAATGCCGCACAAAACGGCGTGTCATTTTTTCGACCTTTAATCCAGTCTATGACATCATTCGTCTGTGCCTCAGCATCATAGCCATCCCAGATACTGATCTCTTCACTTTCTTGATCGTAATAACGCGAATTCCAATAAGCATGGGTACACTCTAAGGTCTTCCAATAATCGAAACCATGACGGCGTTCTTGCGGAATGTGTCCGTAACGATGATGGCCATCAATATGCCACTTGCCCACCCATGCGGTGTCATAGCCAAGCTTTTTGAAAAATTTGCCAAAGCCTGGCAAGTCAGGATTAAGCGGCGCATCATTTAAAAATAAACCATGACGATCGGGATAAAGTCCCGTCAACAACGATGCACGTGTTGGTGTACACACCGGGCAGCTTGAAATCGCGTGCGATAAATTGCACGACTCACTGGCAAACTTATCAAGGTGCGGCGTTTGCACATCCGCACAGCCAGCATAACCACAAGACTGCGCACGCCATTGATCGGCAATGACCAATAAAACATTAGGCTTCGACATGCGTCAAAGCCTAATAACTACGTTTGAAAATTGCTACTATATAAACAGATGGTTAAGTACTCAATAATGAACCACATGACTCCATAATCATCGACTCGAGGTTATCCGCTGGTGCCATATTGACCTCATAGGCACCCTCACCAATCGCTTTATCGGTCGGCAGGTACCCGATATAGTCGTTGGTAATCGATGATACGATCGTACACGGATAGGCACTCGCCGCACGCAACATATCGTTAAATTCGCAAAATAATTCACCTGGTAATGAGATGATAGCCAATTCATCGCAAGCAAACATTTGGAATTCACTATTTATCTGCTGCTGCTCATCCTTCATTTCTTTATCTTTTGGACGCTGACGAGTTCGCTCAAAGCTCCAGGGACTTTGTTTCGAACTTAATTCAGCTGTATTCATATCGCTGAGCTGATCCACATAGGGAATAATTTTTTGCGCCAGCTCCTCACCCATCTTCTTAGTCGCCGAGGTTTCTTCATTGATACAATCACGCGGATTTAAATTTCCGGCACCTGCCAAACAGAAGGCCACATGGTCAATGCCAAAGTGTTTGCCTAAAGCCTGTTTTAAATAACCAACATAATCTGGTGAGATCGCCAAGCTTTGTGGGCCAAGGGTAACCGGATGACAGGCATAATTGACTAATAAACCGCGAATATTTTTTTGCGCATCACGAATAGCCAACAAAGTTAGATGTGTATCAACGTAACCCGGATGTTGACCTTCTAAATCAACCCACTCATTACCCCACTCATCATCCTCTTTTTGAATACGACGATTATGAGCAAAGCCCGGAATATCACCGTGAGCAAAACTGAACGACGACGCCTGTGCATTGTTAAATGCATCAATGATCACTTGAGATATTTTTTCAACAAAACCGATACGGTATTCTTGATCTATCGCTTCTGTCTTACTGTGATCACGCGCTATGGTATTCGGGCCTGAATGCGTATGCGTAACCGAAATCATGATCGCTGATTCTTTTATAGTGCAAACTGCAGCTACATTGCTTCGAATCTCAGCAACTAAATTAGCGGCGACACCAAGTACATCACAGGTAACTAAAGCCCATGCATCATCGCCTCGTCGGCACACCATGGCTTCGGCTCGCAATGGCATGTCTATGGATTTCGATTCACGACTTTTATAGCCAACTAAACTAGCACCAACAGGTGGTGTAATATCTACTTGTGCAAGTCCAACTAATAATGCGTCAGTCACGTTTACTCCAATTCTTTTTTAATGTCACCAGCATGCTGTTTAATTTTGTAAACAGCATCAACTAATTTTTGCAGCATATCTCTATCGCGCAAGAAATGATGGCTCAAGGTTACCTGTTCATGTTTGCATATATGTTCAGCGACAGGACACGTGACATCCCTATACTCATGAACACCCTGTTCATTAACGGCATCTTGATAAACCGGATTTTGATAAATCGGACGTCCATAACCGCGACCAAGGACAATGCCCTCTGCTTCAAGCGCTTTGAGGAAATCATCTCGATGCAATCCTTTGCAAGCATCAGCCTGATAACGAAGTAAATACGAGTAAAAGCCGCGTCGGGTAATACGTTTATCTTCGCGTAGCGGAAGCATAACTCCTAACTGACGCATTTCACTGCTCAACCACTTAGCGTTTTCCTGCTTAATAAGCGTCTGTTCTTTGACGCGCTCAAGTTGGCAACGTAAAATAGCCCCCTGCCATTCAGTCATGCGCAAATTCCAAGCGAGCATTTCAAAATCATAAAAACCGCTGCTTTCACGACGACCAAGGTGATGCAACGAATAAGCCATATCGTGCACATCAGTTTTATTAGAAATAATAATACCACCTTCACCCGCGGTTAAGGTTTTAAATTGTTGAAAACTAAACGTCCCAGCATCACCCCAGCAACCCATGCCAATGCCATTTAATTGGGATCCATGGGCATGTGCACAATCTTCTAAAACAAATAAATTATGTTTTCTCGCAATCGGCATGATCCGTTCCATGTCCGCCGGATAACCACCATAATGTACCAAACATACACCACGTGTTTGTGGTGTAATAGCTGCCTCTAGTTTATCCGGATCGATTTGCATGGTTTCAGGATCTACATCGACAAATTTCACCTTACCGCCAACATTGCTAATCGCGGATGCAGTAACAATAAATGAAATTGCCGGCACAAGCACTTCATCGCCCTCTTGCATGCCACAGGCTTTAATCGCCGCTTCAATTGCAGCAGTACCATTGGTTACACAAAGGCCATGTTTCGCGCCTTGCCATTCACAGAATGCGCGTTCAAAAGCACCGCATTGTGAATCCGCCATTTCTTCAATAGTGCCACCGCGCCACCATTTCTTTGATTCTAAAACTTCTAAGACCGCTACGCGTTCTTCAGTACCGATTTCTAAGCTTGGCGCTTTCCATACCTCGGTGGCAGGACGACCGCCTAATATTGCTGGTGCTTCGCTCAATAATGTTGGTGCCATGTCATGCTCCTTGACAAGCAGTTGAATGAATAAATCAGTTAATTGTTATTGGGTATTGACGATATGAACCACGGATGCTCCAACGCACCGTATACTGTCCTTTTTTCAGGCCCTTGGTTGACCACGTTTTATTAGTGATGACCTGCTTTGCGCCTACTACTTCTTCAGCAGGAATTTCACTGATAGTCTGAACTTTATTACCTTTAGCATCGTACACATCGATCGATAAATTCCCCGATTTAAAATAGGCGGTGCATACTTTGGTGTCAGCCCCTGCTTTTATGTGTGATGGAATAACCGCTGCCATGTACACATAGGGACAGTCATGCATTTCACGATTATAAATCTTTTCTTTAATATCTGGATAATGGCGCTCAAAACTAACCGGCTTATCTTTTTTCAACTTACCAATATCACGAATAGTTTCATCAAAATCAGCTAGGTCCTTCCATAACGTGCCAGCCAAGGTCTTAAACCCATGACCTGTTTTATAGACCGGCTCCTTACCTGTGGCAATTTTCTTCATCGCATGATTAGAATTCACCCATTTTGGACTGGCCTTATCACCATTCCACATGACTTTTAAATTAGTATTAATAAAGCGCTGCATATCAGTCTTATCAAATGTCAAACCACTGTGATAAGCCTCGACAATATTATGCATTTCGCCGGCCTGATAATTACGATAGGGATGGACATTCACCCAATGGGTATATTTACTATCACTTTCAATATCATTTGGTGTCATCGGTTCCCAATAACTCCAAATATAGTGGTCATCGTGTAAGGTTAGACGACGCTTAAGGAAATTAAAAATCTTCGCGGCACGATCATGGTAAAATTTATCACCAGTAATGCGATGTAGACGCAAGTGAGCAATACCCATGTCGAATTGTTTGTTAAACGGTAAACTTAAACCTGACTTGGTCCCTTTTAAATCACGCCAAGCACTCAGGTCATCGGCTGTCATATACCTATTCCATGATGTATATCCACCATGATCACCATCTTCGTACCAAGTGCCGCGTTTCTCCCACTTCTCAATTAAATCTTTTTTTGCCAAGGCAACGTAGGCTTCAGCCTGTGGCTTTAAATGCGTCAGTTTGTCTTTGTATTCCGATTTGAGCACCAATTCGGCTAGACCAAGCATAGGATTAATCAAAATAGAATCTGCTACATGCACGTCACAGATAAATTTTTTGTCATAAATATACGGTCCAACAAAACCGCGATAGCCATCAGGGCTCTTGTGCATTTTGCCAACCAATGCATCAAAATATTTTGCTGCTGCTTCTAAATAATCAGGATCCTTTGTCTCAAGGAATGACTTTTGAAAAACACCGATATTCCAAGCAGCATGCCAGGCCACGCCCTCTCCAGTTAAGGTATCAGGTGCCTGAAGCAGCTTCGTGCGCATATAACTCGACAAGAGGTCCTTTGGCGATTTCGTTGCTGCTTCTAAGGAGATGAAGCTAAGTAGAATGAGAACGATGTTGATGTGCTTAATCATGGCATATCCTGTAAAGTTAAATGATAACGTTTACACAACTATTGATAGCTTTATTAGCAAAATAGTCAAGTATATATACGAAATAACGCCTATTCTAGGCTATGTGACGTATCTTTTACATGTAAATATTGACTATTTGTGTAAACGTTTACCATTTTGAGCATGGCAAATATTCATGAATTGGCGCAAGCCGCTGGTGTATCTATAGCTACAGTGTCCCGGGCCTTCAGTCGCAATGCACGGATCAAGGACGAGACCCGTCAAAACATCCTCAAGTTAGCGCGTGAAATGAACTACAGCCCCCACTCGGCAGCGCGGAATCTACGCCGGCAACGTGAGGGCCGCGAACAACTCCACTACTGCATCGGCCTCGTTTATAGCGGTAACTCCATCTTTAATCGCAGTGCTTTTGATCGTGCCCTTGCCGCGCATCTTGAACATGCACTGCAAGATATCGGCTTTTCATTGCGCCTGTTCCAAAGCTCAGCAGATGGTCAACAACTCGACCATATTCGCCAAGCACCTATCGATGGCGTTATTTGCACCTTTGCCAACGAACATACCCAGGCACTCGCCGCTGAATTACCCTGCATCGTCGTCGACTCCTATGCCCCCTTCAGCAACGTCTATGGTATTTTACCAGATTATCGCAGTGGTATATTACAAGCTGTCTCTCATTTAATTAAACACAATCACCGTGACATAGTTGTCTGTTCCGGTTTGGATGAAAAAAATAATCATGCCAGCGTTGGTTTCGCGGAAATGGTTCGCGACGGCATGCAACAAGCCTTTGATCAAGCACAATTAACATTAAACGCCACCGCATTTGCTGGCGCAGCCAATACCGTCGAATCTGGTTATCGAACTGCCAATGCAATTTTAGATAAGCGCAAACCTGATGCGATTATCGCTAGCGATCAAGCCATGCTCGGTATTTACAAAGCATTAAATGAACGCGATATAAAAATAGGCAAAGACATCAGCTTAATTGGTATTGATGGGATGCCGGAGTCAGCTTATTTATTCCCTGCGCTAACATCGATAAATGTACACATTGCGGATTTAGCCGAACGCGCCGCTGCCGTATTGAACGATTGGATTTGCCAAAAGAAATCCAAGAACGGTATGGAATTAATACCGGTCGATATTATTCATCGTGAATCAGTACGTAGCTCTTAAATTAATACGAATCATCCGAAACCCACAGCGACGCAATTACAAAAGCAATACCTATACCCCAGCCCCAAAACCAAATATAACCTAGCGTATAGACAATCAGCATAATTATAATGATGCCCAAACCGAGATTCATCAGTGGCCAGTTACAAAAAGGTCTCTTGTCGTCACTCATAAAGGTCATTCGAGTGTAAAGGTTTGCTTGACCTCGTCACTCTCAAAATAACCAATGCGTACCGAGCGTGCGCGCACTGTGGTATCTGCACTTAATGTAATTGGCTCTGTATATAAGTGCCACGTTGCATCATCACCTGATTCTGTTGTATAGGTCAGTGAAGCACCCTGCGTTGCTGAATACAGCTGTACCATACATGGCGTATCGTAGGATCCGGATTCTAAACTCGCCTCGTTACCTGGTGATTTCGGCGTAATCGGAATCATTACTGGCGCTGCCGTGGTAGGTCGCTCACCATTTGGATACCATTGTCGCACCATGTCGGATTCAGGGATGTGGCCCATGTCATTGGTTTCATCCATCCATTGATCAACTGCTGCGCTTAAAGAATGTAATTGCTCGGCATAAGCAGGATCTTTGGCCAAATTATTTAATTCATGCGGATCATTTTCGCAGTCATATAATTCTTCAATCGGTCGTGGTTTGAACATGCACATTTGATCATCGTTTAATTCGCCTTCTTGATAAAGGCGCCACCATTCCTGCATAATCGGATGTCTATTACGATACGGGATCCACTGCAAATACGGATTCATCGGCATGTAATGACGCATATATTTAAAGCGTTTACTGCGCGCTGCGCGAATCATATCATAAGAAGAATCATAACGATCGCGTGCAGCAAAAATAAATTCACGGTCTTCTGCGCGCTTATCACCTAAGAAAGCCTGGCCCTGCACGTAATGTGGAATATCAATGCCACAGGCACTCATCATTGTCGGACCTAAATCCAAAGTACTAACTAATTGATCGGTTGTAGTACCCGGATCAATATGGCCAGGCCATTTAATGACCATTGGTACATGAATACCAGAATCATAGGGCCAGCGTTTACCACGCGGCATCGGACCATGGTCGCTCCAATGCACAACGATGGTATTATCAGCAAGTCCATCTTCTTCTAATTGATCGAGTAATTCACCGAAATATCTATCAACGTCCTCAATATTCGTATACATGCGCGCCATCGATTCGCGTACTTTTTTCGTATCAGGGAAATAAGGCGGTAATTCAATAGCATCTAAATCGTAATGATCGTGATACGGTTTATCTTCCCACATCCCACTTTCATGCGACTGGGTTGGATTAAACACGGCAAAAAATGGCTGGTCTTTATCTGGTCGGTTGCGCCAATGACCATTTGTGCTGCAATCGTCCCAAGCAGTTGATGGCGGATCAAATTGATAATCTGTTTTACTGTTATTCGAACAATAATAACCAGCAGCACGAAAATATTCTGAAATACATTTTACATAAGGCGGCGGACAAGCTGAATACGGCGTTGGCAATTCAGGCGCAACTTCTTCACGATGGCTCGTGCGCATGTGATGCGTTCCAATCGACGTTGGATACATGCCAGTAATAACTGCCGATCGAGCCGGTGCACAAACACCAGCAACAGCAAAAGCATTCGGCCAAATACAACCATCAGCCGCAATACGATCAACATTGGGCGTTCGCGCAACTTTATCACCGTAACACCCATAAAATGGATTGGTGTCTTCAAATGATACCCATAAAATATTTGGTCGCTTATCCATTATGTAACTCCAAACAGATTTTTAGATTAAATTAAGAGGCATGCAATAATATGAACCACTTGTTAGATCAGTGATTCAGTACTATTAATTTTTAACACAGAGCCCGTCAATGACGACACGCGCAAGGCCTTCAAACATACCGGTTGGATTATCCGCATTCGATATAACCGACTGCATATCTGCAACTGCTTTGATACCTGCGATATACATTTGAAAAATCGGCTGCATCGCAACATCTGTACGGACTACACCTGCATCCTGACCCTTCTTGAATACCGTTTCCAGTAATTCCAATAGGGATTTATCTCGTTCGACTACCACATCATTATAAAGCGCTGGTGATTTTTCTTTGAGATCAGTAATTAAAATATCAGCCATGCTCGATTCATGAACACCAATACGAATAAGCACATCAAAGGCCATCTCATTAAACGGAGCCTCACTTTCGAGGGCCGAGACGATTTCGGTTTCCACTTCCTCATTTATATCCTGCAACACTTCTTTGAGTAAATCCTCTTTATTCCCAAAATGCTTATAAAGGGTTTTCTTACTTCTGCCTGTACTTGCCGCTATTTCATTGGTCGACACACGTGAATAACCAAATTTGGTAAAGTAACCGCGCGCTGCCTGTAAGAGTTCTTGCTTTACTGGGTCTTCTTGCATAAACCGATTATGTATCCTGGGTTTCCTGACACAAGCTCCCTAGCTTGGCTGTCTGGCACCGATAAGGTCTTAACGCAATGGCAGAGCAACAGCAAAGACTTACCAAACGACGCTCGCCGAACGAACGCGAATCCGCATCTGTTTATAAGCCACTCGTTCTTCCAATAAACTTTAAGCAACGCGTGCAAAATATTTGCGCCATTATGGCAGGTGCCTTTGGCATCACGTTTATCTGCAGCTTATTATTTAGCAAAACAACGCTGAGCCAAATTGTGTTCGGCAGTCTCAGTTTGTTTATGGTGATCTATTCGATCATCGTGCTGATTCTGATTAAAGTTAAACCATTAAGCGATCGGCAATATGTTATATTAGGACTCGCCTATATTATAATAGGTGCAGCCGCCATGTCGGTTGGTGAAGTAGTTATTGAACACAACGATGATCGTTCACGTAGTGGTATTACCGGGATCTGCATATGGATCATTATGTTTCCGGTATTTATCCCCTCGCGCCCTCTCCATACAGCGATTACCGCAATTACAGCAGCATCCTTATTGCCACTCGCTTATTATATTGGTCAATTATTTGAACTCAAAGAAGTATCAGGTCCGACACTCTTTGACTGGTTTTTACCTGGTTATTTCTGCGCCGGCCTTGCCGCGGTTACCAGCAAACAAATTAGTAATTGGAGCCGCGCTCTTGCCTTAGCAAAACAGGAAGCAGAGGAGCTAGGTAGCTATAAGTTAGTAAGCCCACTCTCACATGGCGGTATGGGTGAAATATGGAAAGCAGAGCACAAATTATTATCACAAGAGGTCGCAATTAAATTTATTAAAATAAAAGAAAATGATGGCGATCAAGATTTCATGCAGTTTTATAGCGAGGCCGATGCAATCGCTAAATTATCTTCCCCTCATACCATTAGCATCTTGGATTATGGCGTTAGCCAATCAGGCAATCTCTACTATGCCATGGAATATATTAATGGCCTCGACCTTGATGATTTAATTACCAAACATGGTGCGCAGGCACCGGAGCGTGTTATTCATATTTTATTACAAGCTGCGCAGTCCTTAGCCGAAGCGCATGAGCAAGGTCTCATTCACCGTGATATAAAACCTGCCAATATAATGATTTCGACTATGGGCATGACTCCTGACTTTGTAAAAGTTCTCGACTTTGGCTTAGTCCAACAAGTCGAAAAGGATAACCATACGCCCGTAGCCGGTACGCCAGGATTCATGGCTCCTGAAGTCATCTCAGAAAGCGAACTACCCAGTCCTAGTAGCGACATTTATGCCCTTGGCTGCGTCGCCTATTGGCTCCTGACTGGCAAGGAAGTGTTTAGCGCCGACAGCGAGCGAGACTTGCTCAAAATGCATCTGCGTAAGAAACCGAAACCGATTCAGGAGCTCGGGGTCATCTGCCCTCCCGAGCTGGAGTCGCTCGTCCTACAATGCTTAAACAAGCAAAAAAGCGAGCGCATACCAGATGGTAAGTCCTTCTATAAAATAGTTTACGACTTATCGCTAAAGTATCCATGGAAGCAAACTGAAGCCATCGAATGGTGGTCTCACCAGAAGACCGACAAAAGCAGTTGACAGAAACCCGATAGGTTTCTATAGTTTCCTTCATGAGCGAAGGCAAGCCACGAATAGCAATTGTTGGAACTGGAATCAGCGGTCTCACCTGCGCCCACTACCTCCAGGAACACGCAGAGCTGACACTCTTTGAAGCCGGATCCTATGTCGGTGGTCATGTTAATACCATTGATTACACCGACAGCGCTGGTGAACAATTCCCCGTCGATACTGGGTTTATTGTATTTAATAAGAAAACGTATCCTAATTTCTTAAAACTCATTACTGATCTCGGTGTTGCTTACCAAGAATCAGACATGAGCTTCAGCGTGAAAGCACCAAATGCCCACCTCGAATATTCCGGCATTAACCTTAACGGATTCTTTTGTCAGCGCTTCAACATACTAAGGCCAAAATTCCTGTGGATGTTTCGAGAAATAAAACGATTTAATAAACAGGCAAAAAAAATTACTGTAGATGATGCTCGTTCACTTGGTGAATATTTAGATCATTTTAAATTCAGCGACTGGTTCAAACGTCACTACATTGTACCAATGGGTTCTGCCATTTGGTCTGGTTCAACTAAGCAAGTTCTTAATATGCCCGCCCTGTTTTTCATTAAATTCTTTGAGAATCATGGCATGCTAAGCATTACCGAGCAACCGCAGTGGTACACCATTAGCAATGGTAGCCGCAGTTATGTTCAAGCACTCATCAAACCATTTGAAGATAAGATTAAACTCAACACACCAATTAAAAGTATAGCGCGCAAAGAGCAAGTTATCGAGATTATCCATAAAGATGGTACCGATACATTTGATAAGGTCATATGTGCCTGTCATGCTGATACTGCATTAGCACTACTTGAGGATCCAAATGAAATCGAAAGAGAAATACTACCTCAATTTCCTTATTCTAAAAACGAAGCTTTGGTACACATTGACAGCAACATCATGCCTAAGCATAAGAATGCCTGGGCCTCATGGAATTACCACATAGGTAATGAAGATGTTAATCAACCGGCAACGCTAACCTACTACATGAATAAATTACAAAAATTACCTACTGATGAAACTGTACTCGTTACATTGAATGATACCGAAAACGTGGACCCCAAATTAGTAAAGAAGAGAATCAACTACCACCACCCAATATTTAACACTGACGTATTAAGCTATCAAAGTCGGCACAATGAAATCAGTGGCAAAGACCGCATTTACTACTGCGGCGCTTATTGGCGTAACGGCTTCCATGAAGATGGCTGCTTTAGCGGTATACAAGTGTGCAAGCAACTTGGGGTTGATGCATCATGTTAGACCACGCTATTCTTGAAGGCAATGTATCGCACAAACGCTTTGAGCCCATCGAACATGAATTCACTTATGCATTTAATTTACCTGCAATTAGACTTGATGACGTAAACGGATTCACCAAACGCTCAAATTTGCTACGCTATAATAAACCCGGTGTTTTCGCCTTACATCGCAATGACTTTCATGGCCCTGAACACTTAAGCATTGATCAATCTGTGAGAAACACGGTCTTTGACCAAACTGGTCAAGAAATTACAGGACCCATTCTTCTCATCGGCATGCTGCGTCACTTTGGCCACAGCTTCAATCCGGTCTCTTTTTACCTTTGTTATAATAAAGAAGAAACAGCAGTTGAATACATTGTTGCAGAAATTACTAATACCCCGTGGAATCAACGCTTTGCTTACATCTTAGGTCCAGATCAAAACAAAGGTGACAGCAAACACCATATTTATCAATTCGACAAAGCCTTTCATGTTTCACCATTTCATGACATGCAGCAGCAATACCACTGGGAATTCATATTTTGCGGTGATGAGATGAAAATTAATATGAAAAATTTCGAGAATGATCGCTGCGTATTTACAGCCAATTACGCTGCATCATTTCAGGCAGCAACACGTAAATCAATCAATGCCCTCTTTTATAAATTCCCAGTTGCCAGTCTTCGCGCTATTACACTTATCTATTACAACGCTTTTAAACTCTGGCTCAAGAAAACACCATTCTTTGAACATCCGCAATATAGGAACATAGAACAATGATAACAGATGCAAAAGTATTGCACAAAGAATCACTGCAACGCTCTGAGGCGACGTGGATCGATAACCTTTCAAAAAAATTGTTGTGTCGCACCTTCAACAAAATTAAAAGCGGATTCTTAACCATTAGAGATCAAAGTGATGTTTATGAATTCGGTGACCCACAAAGTGAATTACGCGCGCACATACACGTCTCACACCCTGGTTTTTGGACTAACGTAAGCTGCACTGGAACCATTGGCAGCGGCATCAGCTATCAATCAGAGCAATGGTCCTGTGACAACCTTACTGCACTCGTGCGTATTATTAGCCGTAATCAAGAAGTTATGCTCAGCCTAGACGGTACTTTAGTGCAATGGTTATCACCCATACGAAAAATGCTTCATCGCATTAATCGCAACACCGTGAAAGATGCCAAACAGCACATCAAAGCACATTACGACATCGGTAATAATTTGTTTAAACACATGCTCGACAGCAGGCTCATGTACAGTGCAGCCATCTATGAATCTAGTGAGACTGATTTAGAAACAGCAAGCGCACATAAATTGGATGTTATTTGCAAGAAATTAGAATTAGAGCCAAGCGATCATATTATTGAAATCGGCACTGGCTGGGGTGGCTTCGCTATTTATGCCGCGGAACATTATGGCTGCGAAGTTACCACCACCACTATCTCGGATGAACAGTATGCGCTCGCTGTTGAACGTGCCAAACAATCACCGGCCAAAGACCGAATCACTATACTCAACAAGGATTATCGCTTACTCGAAGGTACCTATGACAAATTAGTTTCCATTGAAATGATCGAAGCAGTTGGTCATCAATTCTATAAAGAATTTTTTAGTGTTTGTAGCAGACTATTAAAACCAAGTGGTGTTGGCTTAATTCAAGCAATTACCGTCGAAGATCAAGAATTCGATCGCGCTAAGCGTGAAGTCGATTTTATTAAAAAATTCATCTTTCCTGGCTGCTGCATCCCATCAGTAACTGCGTTATTAGAAGCTGCTACTGCCTCAAGTGATTTACACCTTCATTCGCTTGAAGATTACTCTGCACACTATGCCCGGACTTTGGCAGATTGGCGAAACCTCTTCAACAAGAATATTGATGCCATAGAAGCAGAAGGTTATTCCAAGCCCTTCCAACGCCTCTGGGAATTTTATTTAAGTTATTGCGAAGGTGGTTTTGCCGAGCGCTATATTCAGAGCAAGCACCTAACCTTCGTTAAGCCACATTATCGCAATGCAGAATTCGAGCAGTTGGGCTACGCATGAAACGCCAGGAATTGTTTTCCAATATCTATATGATTGCCTGGGGCGTACTGTGGTGGCTGCTTATCCATTCAGCTGGATCGCAACTCGAGATACTGACTTACGTTTTGATGCTAGGCATCTTCGGATTTTATTTGTTTGCCAACAATTTTTCAAAACCGTCACTCTATATCATTCTCTTATCTGTTTTATGTGGATCAGTCATTGATGGATCACTCATGCACTTTGAAGTCATCGCCTATAACAGCTTTCTCAACATTGAACTTATGCCACCACCATGGATTTTCTGTCTGTGGGTTTTACTTGGTATCGGTGTCTATACCTACCCAAACATGTTTGGAAAACATCCTCTCCTAACTGCTTCAGTATGTTTTGTCTCAGCTCCACTCTGTTATTGGACCGGACATCGTGCCGAAGCAATCAATTTACCAGATCAAATGACCATAACACTTGGTGCCATTGCATTAGTTTATGCGATCTCCGGCCTCGTACTCTACAACTGTCGCAAACGAGTAGCTCACTATGCATAATCTAGCTGAAATCGGAATTATATTTGCCATAAGCTTTGCCATCATGACATTTAGTTGGATTTATCAATTAATTAGCAAGAACTCCAACATTGTCGATGTCTGTTGGTCGTTTGGTATTGGTACCGTTGCCGTTTACACCCTTTCAATATATCCCCCCGAAGGAACAACTGGTCTCATCGTATTACTACTTGGCGTCCTCTGGTCCTTACGCCTCGGGTCTCATTTACTAGTTAACAGAGTCATTTTAAGCGATCGTGAGGATTCGCGATACGCTCAATTACGTAAGGAACGCGGTACAAACTACAATCATTTCATGCTTTGGTTTATCTGGTTTCAAGCCATTCTCATTCCACTTTTTAGCATTCCATTTTTACTTGTTGATTATAATTACGAAGCCTCAGCTTTACAAATTATTATCGGCTTGAGCATTGCTGCCATTTCAATAATCGGCTCAATCATTGCTGATTTCCAACTTTCAACATGGATAAAGAACCCAGATAATAAAGGCAAGACCTGCAGAGTTGGGCTATGGAATTATTCTCGTCATCCAAACTACTTCTTCGAATGGCTATTTTGGTGCAGCTTTCCTGTCTTATGCTGGTCATTTCCTTACGGTTATTTAGCGACAATTGTACCTATCGTTGAATTATGGTTACTTATAAAAGTCACCGGCATTCCCTACACCGAGCACTGTTCGCTCATTAATCGCACAGATTATAAAGAATATCAACTTACCACTTCCCCATTTTTTCCCTGGTTTCATAGAAAGGTGGCATAAATGTCTATCGGCGTCTATTTAGCAGAACACGGCATCCTCCCTGACTCCCTTTTGGCTTATGGCATTCGTCAACAATGTAAGCTACGCTTAAAAGATTGTTTAGCCTACAAGGATAAATTACAAAAATTCATCAGCACACTGCATCAAAGCCCTGCCGCTATCGAACAAGATGCAGCCAATGTGCAGCATTATGAAGTTCCCGCTAATTTTTATCATTATGCACTCGGTAAACACCTTAAATACAGCAGTGCCTACTGGCCAGAGGGATGCCAAACCCTGGATGAGGCTGAAGCTGCCATGCTGTCGTTATCATGTGAGCGTGCCGAATTAGAAGATGGTCAAGAAATTCTTGAGATAGGTTGCGGTTGGGGTTCGCTCACTTTATGGATGGCGGAGCATTACCCCAATTCTCAAATTACTGCAATTTCCAATTCAAATTCTCAGCGCCAATTCATTGAACACCAATGCCTTCAGCGTGGATTTACAAATGTCAATATCATCACTGGCGATGTTACTCAATTTGAAACTGATCAACATTTTGATCGTATCGTTTCTATCGAATGCTTTGAACACCTACGCAATTATGCCTATATTTTTGAAAAAATGTCGAATTGGCTGAGCGATGACGGCCAGTGCTTCCTGCATGTATTCTGTCACAGTGAATATGCTTATCCCTTCGAAGATGAAGGTGAAGACAACTGGATGGCTAAGAATTTCTTCACTGGTGGGATCATGCCCAGCTACGATTTATTCAAGCTATTCGATAACCACCTACAGGTCACCAATCAATGGATGGTCAATGGCACCCATTATGAGAAAACATCGCATGCTTGGCTTGAAAATATGGATAAAAATAAAAATATGATTGATGATATGTTTAAACACATCGACAGCAAAAAGGAACGTAAAATTCAATTCAATAAATGGCGTATGTTCTTCATGGCGTGCCGAGAGATGTTCGGTTATAATGAAGGCAAAGACTGGTTTGTTGGACATTACAGATTTAAAAAGGCCTAAATCATGAGAAAAATACCACTACTACTTTCACTCGGTTTCATCACCGTAGGAATACTATCCTGCTATGGCTATGGTCGAGTTGACAACAATAAATATGAAGCGACCAATAACATAGGCAAGGAAAGCAAAACTGATGCTTTAAAAATCATAGGGGCTGGAACGTTTGTTTATGGCGGATTCTTCAAAGTTTATGATGTGGTACTGTATTCTAATAAATCCACCGTCGATCATACGACGCGACCAAAAATAATAAAATTCCACTACTTACGTTCAATTCCCAAGAATGCGAGCATAAAGGCCACGGAACAGGCCATATTACTCAACGCCACCAAAGAAGAAGTGGAAAATTTTGGCGATGATTGGCAGTTACTACTTTCTTTCTATGAAGATACTCAAGTTGGCGACATGCTGACCGTTATTCATGATGAAAATGGGCTGCAACTTAGCTATCCAAAACTAGATAAATTTATAAAAATAAATAATCAACTATTAGCGGAGAAATTTTGTAGTATCTGGTTAGGCCCTCAACCACTTAACAAAAATTTGAGAGCTGCTTTATTAGGTGTTCCAAAATAATGAAACATTTGGACATATCGTACTATGCCTTCCTAGCAGCCTGCGTTGTGCCCTTGGCAGTTTTCGCCACCTGGGCACTATTTGCCACACAGTCATTGATGTCATTAATTGGCTTTCAAAGTGAAGATATGCTAGGGATTGTCGAATTTCGTAGTTTTTACGGCGGCCTAGAACTGGGCCTGGTAGTGTTTTTACTCCTACCTTCGCAATTACTTAATGCAGAGGCAAAGGTTCTCGCTTGTGTTTGTACATTTGGATTTACCGGATTAACACGATCCATAAGTATTATTATAGATAATACTTATTCATTTCCATTTATTGGCATTGCTATCTTTGAGCTAGTCATCCTCGTCTGGGGTATACTGCAGCTGCGTTCCTGGTCACTCAGTGAACAACCTTCGGCTTAGCATAGGGCAAGCGCGATAAAGCCTGCAACATGTGATAGGAATCTAAACCTACCACACCTACACCACCGAGACTTTCAAAAGAAATATACCCATCTGTTTCGATCAAATCAGGACGTGCATAAACCCATTCAATTTTCCCAATAATCAATTCGGTTTGATTAATGCTTAAGGTCTGACGCTCCTGCAAAGACATGCCTAATGACAATGGACTCTGCTTCACAAATGGTGCTGGGAAATCATTGCGATAAATTGGATCTAAACCAACGGCGTCGAATTCAGACATATCTTTATCATAACGAGCCGCGGTTTGATGCGCGTCTTCAAAAAAATCAACTGTCACATGATTAAGCGTGTAAACACCAGTCTCAATGATATTCTCAAGGCTATGTCGCGGCACCGAATGGGGCCGGATAATAGTTCCAAGCAAAGGTGGATTTGCTCCGACGTGGAATACCGAGCTCATAATCGCTAAATTAGTACAACCATTATCATCTTGTGAACCAAGGAGAACCGGGCTTTTCACCCCGCTCAAGCAATTAACAAAGCACGTACGGAAACGTTTCTCCATCCGCATAATATCATCAAAGCTATGGCAGATCATCTCACTATCCCTCAAAATACCGTTTCAACGATTCTTCGCGATAATCAAAAATGTTTCTTAAATCTCTTTTGACAAATAATGCGTGGGCAAGTTTGCCAAAAACACCAAACGGCATGCGATAATGCACTTGATCAAAAAATTCAACTTGGTCGCCCATCTCTTTTATTGAATGAAAGTGGTACCACATATTATAGGGCCCAACTCGCTGCTCATCGACAAAGGAACGATGTGAGCGAACGTGTTTAATTTCACTAGTCCAATCTAAATAACCAAACCTTGGTACTTTAACTCGATAATCTATCATCAAGCCATCATACATTTCTTCAGGAATATCAGAAAGTATTTTAAACTCCATCTGCGGTGGAGTGATTTTATTCAAATTCTGCGGTTTATTTATAAATTCCCAGGCATCATGAATATTACAGTTGATCAAGACCCTGCGCTCTAAGGTATTCATCACTCTCTTCTTTTCACTGGAATTTGCATAGCCCACATTTTTTTCCAAGGAAATACGAATGGACTATTATAGCCAAGCACAACCGGATCACCATCCACAACGAAACTCGTATCCTGTTCATCAAGCCATTTCATCAATTGCTCTTGAGCATGCATGCAGCGCTCATTAGTCATCGCACCCATAAAATGTATAGTTATCGCTTGATGTTGGGGCACATCGATAATTTCAACGTCTTTGGCAATCACATTCGGATCAACATCTTTTTCTGGATAAAGAAAACGCATTTTACCAAACGCACGTGGCGCCCCATTATCAGCAGTTTCCACATCCATATAAACCGGAGCAGTCATCGGAATATCGTTGGCTTGAATATGACGGAAGCAGGCGCGAAAGCTTGGACCCTCTACTGCTCGATGTGCTGGCACATCGATGAGTTGAACTTTTCTGACCATGTTCGGCTCGGCAAATCCCGTAGGCAGCGGTGCTTCGGCATAGCGCTCTGCAGGCTTGCCTGCCATCGCCTCATTTTCACCGATATTCATCGATGAGTTTTCAACAGCCCTCTCCATTGAGTAATCACAAGATACTATGGAAAAGGAACTTATGGATATGGTCATAATATAGAGATGTAGTTTCTTCATAATGGAAACTTATAAGGTTTCTTAGGTTTCCTTCAAGCTTTTTCTTGGTGATTCTCATCAGACCTCCCATGTCCATTTGTTCATTTGCTGCTTCATTCCTGGACATAAGCTATCTCTCCCTCTCTTGATATGATCGGATCTCAACTTGGATAAACCAAACATTCTCGTCATCACTACTGACCAACAACGCTGGGACACCTTAAGCTTTTTTAACTGCCCCGGCTACAAAACACCCAACCTCGATAAACTGGCTAGTGAAGGCATCGTCTTCGAACGCTCTTACACACCTTCACCAATCTGTACGCCGGCACGTGTCAGCATGATTACCGGTTTATATCCAACTCGTCACGGTGCATTTTCTATTGGCATGGAAGCCGTTCCCGCACTTGAAGATCCGACTGTTGCCCATCATTTAAAAGAAGCTGGTTATAATACGGCCATAATTGGTAAAACACATTTTGTTGCTCGGCACCTAGAAGAAAAACATGTTGCGGGTTTCTCGATCGAAGAAAAGCACACCAATGATAAAACTTTAAAAGACGGTGATCCAAGTGATGAATTTTGGGATAATTATGACGGACCCTATATGGGCTTTGATTTTGTCCGTCATTGTTCGGCACACACCTGCGATCGTCGCCCCCATGCGCACTATCGATCGTGGCTCAATAAAAAAGGCAAGAATATCGATAAGCTACATAATCACTTTGATGAAAACGGCGACGCGGTTAAAACACCGATTGGATCCTGGGCAAAGGAACATGGCGATACCCAAACCGCATGGATTTGTGAAGAAGGCATCAATTGGATAGAATCACACAAAGACCAACCGTGGTTTTGTATGATGAATTTACAGGATCCACACCCACCATTTGTCTGTCCAGAACCGTATTTTAGTGATGTCGACATGAGCAATGTCGAACTCGGCGCATTCAAGGAAGGTGAAAATAAAGACAAACCACCATTTTATCAACGCTTCCTTGACGGTAACTATTGGACTGACGATGAACACACCAAGTTCTGGGATGGCATTAATGTTCCCGCCCACGGCCAAGATAATAAGAATAATGAAGATAAGAAAACCTGCGTCCAAGCTTATATCGGCATGGTTAATATGCTTGATGATTACCTCGGCAAAGTTTTTGATTATTTAGACAGCATCGGCCAACGCGAAAATACATTAATTATGTTTAGTAGCGACCACGGTGATGAATTAGGTGATCACGGCCTGTGGGGTAAAGGCGTTTCGGCAACTGACGGCAATCAACGCATTCCCGGTATTATGTCGTGGCCTGCACGCCAACAATGTGACGGTGGTATAAATCCCACCTTCTTTAATTTAGTCGATATGACCCCTACAATATTAGA
Organism: Planctomycetota bacterium; assembly: GCA_028280785.1. Taxonomy (GTDB): domain Bacteria; phylum Planctomycetota; class UBA11346; order UBA11346; family UBA11346; genus JANQLF01. The sequence goes on along the minus strand of JANQLF010000157.1, from coordinate 19,291 downwards.
TGCAGCTGGCATTGACATTCCCGTTGGCATGCAGGGCATCAGCTTATTAGACGCCTTTAATGGTAACTGCGTCCGTGATTGGGCCTTGGTGGATAATCAACCAACCATTAATTTGCACCAGCAATCATTAATTCACGATAATTACAAATTGGTCTGCTATAAGCACAACAGCTACGGTGAACTTTATAATTTAGATGATGATCCGATGCAATATACCAATCTCTACGATAATCCTGACTTTGCTGCTAAAAAAGCAGAGCTCTTAATTAAACTAGTACAGGTCAATATGGAATGCGCCGGTCAGCAACCACGCCGCGTTGCCCACGCGTAATGCTTAACCTTTGACACCCGTCGTTGAAATGCCTTGAATAAACGTCTTCTGCATAAAGAAGAACAGGACAATAATCGGCAAGACTAATAAAACCGAAGCGGCCATGAGTAAATGCCACTCGCTGCCACCGTGCTGTGATTGATATTGCTGTAGCCCAAGCGCCATGGTAAACGTCGATGGTTCGGTGAGGAAAATCATCGGTCCTAAGAAATCATTCCAGCAGAATAAAAACTGGAACAAGGCAACGACCGCAAGCGCAGGTTTCGCCAACGGCAGCATAATGCGCCAGTAAATACCAAATTCACTGCAACCGTCAATGCGCGCTGCGTCGCTGATTTCACTTGGAATAGTTAAGAAAAACTGACGTAGTAAGAAAATATTAAAGGCACTACCAAAAAACGCAGGCACCCACAAAGGCATCAAAGTACCAATCCAACCCAATTCACGGAAAACTGAATACAGCGGAATCATTAATACTGGGAACGGTATCATCATCGTCGATAAAGTGATGATAAACAGCGTGTTACTGCCACGCCATTTGATCCGCGATAAACCATAAGCGACCAAAGAACTTGATAAGACCGTACCGATCACACTTAAGACTGCGACAACCAATGTATTTAATAGGTAGGTTAAAAATGTGATAGTCACTCCATCAGCATGTTTATCGGTCAATGGTGTACTTGATTTTGCCATCAGTTCAGACAGCGGCAGCGCTTTGTATTCTTCACCGGCGGTCAAGGCACGTACAGCTTCGCCATAATTGCCCCACACTGCATTTATTTCTACCTGTACGTCTTCAGGCTTCACACAAAACCATTGTCGGCCTTCTTCGGCTGGCGTAATTTTTGATAACTGCCAGCGCTTCACATAGACATCTGTTGCTGCATAGGATGCAATTAGTTCTGCAGCAAATGCCTTCTCTTCAAACTGGTCAGCAACTTGGACCTTTTGCAGCACCTGGCCATTTTGGTAAGCACTCTTATCAACTAATAATTGCTGTCCTTTCTTCAATCCTTCCAGCATCTTCACTTCGACTTTTTCTATGCCGATTTCTTCAGGTGGTGTTACAAAAATTTTCTTCTCATCATGCATAATATAATGCTGGCGCGGCAACCACTCCGGAGGATTTTTTCCGACCTGTTCACGCGGCTGCAGTGAGCTCATGATCAACCACACAAATGGAATTAAGAATAATATACTTAAAATAATCAACGGTGCATGCACATAAGACTTCGACTGATGCAAGGGGTTGGGACTACGTTTAGCGGTCATAGGTCACCAACTTCTTCGACAGCTTATTCATGAATAAGGTCAAACTGAGGATGATAATAAATAAAATAACCGCCATAGCACAGGCATAACCCATGCGTAAATCATTAAAGCCCAAATTAAACAAACGCAGCACATAGAACAACAATGAACGCTCAGGAGCACCTTCAGCACCAGTCATGATAAAAGCTTGCGTAAATACCTGAAGTCCGCCGATTAAACCCATAATCAAATTAAAATAGATAACTGGTGAAATCATTGGAATAGTAACATGAATAAGACGCTGCCAGGCATTCGCCCCATCAATAATGGCCGCCTCTTGAATGGACTTCGGCACATCCTGTAAACCAGCTAAGAAAATTACCATGGCATGACCCGCACCCCAAACAGACATCAAAATAAGTGCTGGTTTAGCAAAATGCTTATCGGCTAACCACGCCGGTGGATTGTCAATGCCAATATAACCGAGCATAGTATTAATGATGCCACCATCACCGCTGTACATCCACATCCACAAAATACTGCCCGCTACAACAGGCATTAAGGTTGGCAGGAAAAAACAAGTTCGATACCAGGCCAAACCTCGCACTTGGCAATTTAGCAATAACGCCAAAGCCAACGACATAATTAAACTGAATATAACTGAGAAAAGTGCAAAGTAGACAGTGTTACCCAGACTCTGCCAAAATACACCATCTTGAATCAAATCTGTATAGTTATCAAAACCAATAAAAACTGGCGGCAGTAAGACACTGTAATCGCACATCGAATAATACAGCGCGGCCATCATCGGATAGACCATGAAGACCATCAGGCCAATTAACCACGGCGAGCAAAATAACAGGCCCTTGATGAGATTTTTCTTCTCGTGAGCGCTCATGCTATTCATTGAGGCCCCGCCGTTTCAACATTTTCAAATTTCGTGCAACTGATGCCTCCATACGGGACTGCACTTCATCGAGCGCTTCTTTTGGTGTCGCACTGAGGTTTTGAATTTTATCGTAAGCCACGCTCATTTCTCGTTTGTATTCATCCCAAACACCGGACTTAGGTAATGAATAAGCATTGGGACTCATAGCCAAAGACCTGAACAATTTAATATACGGATGTGGGTGCTCTGCCCAAAATTGATCACTCACCTTCGCAAGCGGCGAAAATTTCTTTTGTCCAGCACACAGCAGCTCCATACCCTCTTGCGAGTTGACATATTTTATAAATTCGAAGGCCTCTTTAGGATGCTTGGAATCTTTTGGAATAATAATTAAATCTGCCTCAACCAAACTACAATTAGCGAGATCAGTACCAGCTGGGTGAGGAAACGGCGCCGCCCCCCACTGCATACCTGGAGAATATTTCTCGACAAAATTGTACATCCACACGCCCTGAATTTCCATGGCTACCTGCCCAGACATAAATGGATTTTGTGGGCTGGAGAAATTCCCAAAACCAGAACGAAAGCGTTGAATATTACGCACACCTAATTTCTTTGAATACGATGCCACCCATTCGTAAGCTTTTATGTTGTTTGGATGATTCGCCGTAACGGTATCATGACCTTCCATCAGTGTTCCACCAAAATGAAATCCCCATGCATGATTCCACCAACCGGGTTCGGCAGGCAGAAAGCCGACTTGAATTAAATTTTTCTTTCCATCCTCAATATCCTCACAAAAACCAGTTCGTATTTCAGTTTGACCATTGGCCAATGTCACTTCCCACTTAGTCATCTTTTCTGCAAAGGCGTCCATCTCCTCGATAGTTTTGGGTGCCGTCTGCGGATCGAGTCCTGCCTCACGGAACAAACGTTTATTCCAATGCAAAGCTACGGTGGCTGGCGTCGTTGGCAGCGCCCAGGTCTTACCATGATATTGACACATATCCCAAAACGGTTTGACGTAATTACTTTGATCAATATCAGCTTCAGATAAAAACGGGGTTAAATCCTCTAAGGCACCCTTATCGACGTACGAAGATAAAATAGCTGAATAAAAACCAGCCACATCCGGCGGATTACCACCAGCAATAGCAACTAATAATTTTTCTGAAATGCGTGATGTCGTTACCTTTTTAACTTCAATAGGCTTATAAGATGGATCTGCTTCAGCCTTGGTACGCTCACGCTTATTGAAGGCTTCGACTACGCGGTCCATCGCCTCGCCTTCAAAGCCGGTCCACTTCTCCCAATAGACAATTTTTCTAACTGATGCGTCTTGACTGCTTTCACTGCACGAAACTAGCAGTGCCAACCCAATCATTACGGCGATAATCGCACACAGTTTTTGCATTGGACATGTCTTACACAACATGTTTCAAATTGAAGCCCAATCGCAGCTACAGTGCTAGTTGTAGCGATACACCTTCATCATAATTTAACACACATAAGGAAGTTCAAAGCTATCTTATGGCCGTGAGATACATTACCCTGATTAGGCATGCCAAATCGAGCTGGGACGACCCCGATGCCGATGACTTTGAACGCGTCCTCAAAAAACGCGGCAAAAAAGATGCACCCCGAATGGGCAAGTGGCTCAAGCAACTCAAGCTCGATCCAGATATCATCTGGTGCAGCACTGCTACGAGGGCTCGGGATACCCTAGATGGCCTGCGCAAACATTGGTCCATAGACGAAGATCGCATCAAATATCGCCGAGACCTTTACCTATGTAGTGCCAAGGAACTTCTCAAATTGCTAAGTAAGACACACGACAGCATCAAAGATCTCGTCGTCGTAGGGCACAATCCCGGTATTGCCGATCTCTATAATCTACTCGCTGAAGAACCATGTAACAAATTCGTCACTGGCGCTGTTGGTCGGTTAAAACTCGACATAAAGAAATGGAAAGACATTAGTAAAGTCAATCACAACGCCAAAGTTGCCTATTATCAAATTCCTAAAAATTTAAAATGACCAAGATACAGTAGCACGAAGATACGTTGCTTCATCAATGTCTATCTCTTCGTCATCTTTATCAAATAAATCCCAACCATCGGTTTCAACTAATTCTCGTTCAAATTCATAACCAACTTCCAAACGTATTTTATCTGATTTATTTATTGCATACTCAGCACCAATACCTGCACGCCACGCGCGCAGTGATAGCTCAAGATCTTCATCACTGCGCTCTTCGACATAGCCATCCCAAGCGTCGTCACGGCTTATCCGTGAAAATGCCGACCACCCTTCATCAATTTTGTATTTTGCCTCAAAACCAGGATTGAGCGCGAAATTACGCCAATTTAATTCCCAATTTTCATTGGGTTTCCACATAATCATAAAAAATGGCAAACCCACCACTGCGCGGAAATTTCTATCCGGCATCCACATATAGGATACCAAAGGCAATGGGTAATCGTTGTGGCTATAATAATTCAAACCAAAGGTCCAACCATTCATCCCTTTATCGGGAACAAAAACTGCCGCAAAAGCGCGGTATTCGACTGCATCATCGTCATCCTTTAAATCATCACTGGACGAACGCACACCGAGACTCGTAACCCAACGCCGCTTCTTCTCATCCATATGACGAATAGCAATGCCAAAATCATAAGCATTTATTTTATCTGGCACCTCGGTACCACTATCAGGGAAAATAACTGGGCTTGATGTATCGATTCGAACACTTTCAGCACTCAGCTCCAATAAATAAGTATTGGTTTCATTATCATGCAATTTTATAGCAGATGTCGCATACAGACGACTCATCTGAATATCTTGATTAGTTTCGAGTTCTTCCTCAGTACTGCTATCATAAAACGTTTTTAAGATTACATCGTCAGCCCATGGCATTGGTGCTGCTAATAAACGATAAGCGGTGTCCTCACTGGCAGAAAGACCAGCAAAGACAGCGCATATGATAATGAGTAAGCAATATCGCACAGCACCCTTTAATGTGATTATATACGATAAGGTGCAAGGAAAGTTTGCTTAAAACTCTTTCATCTCGTCATCAGTTAGTGGTATAACATCTTCAGGTCGTGCATGCATGCGATTCTTTGCCGTATCATTGCTAGCGCCGTTAGTCTCAGCATTTGCATGACCATTGGCACTTCCATTAGTATGTCCGTTTGAAAGCACATCCTCACTCGTCAGTACAGCATTCATATTCAAAGCCGGTTTTTGCACTTGCGGTGTCGAAACTTGCAAGCGGCGTGTTGCTGCGGGTTTTCGCTCAGCGCCTTGGTCATCCATTTGATAACCAAGTAATCCAGCAACAAGCGCCACCGATTTACGTAAATCATCAGATTGCCCAGCCAATTCCTGTGCAACGCTACTGGTTTCTTCACTATTGCCTGATGTCATCTGAACCGAGCGATCAATCTGTGCCACTGCGCTGTTAATTTGACCCACGCCCTGTGTTTGTTGCTCTGATGAGGAATTAATATCACGAACTAATACAGCTGTTTCAGAAATTTGACTTTGAATAGTCTTAAATTGCTCTCGTAATGTCACAGCGCTCTCTGCGCCAGAAGAAATACGACTCACCGCTCGTGCAATTAATTCAGCGGTATTCTGTGCCGCTTCACCTGCACTTTGCGCCAAGCTTCGCACTTCTTCAGCCACAACGGCAAAACCACGACCAGCATCACCAGCTCGCGCTGCTTCAACTGCAGCATTTAATGCCAGCAAATTTGTTTTAAAGGCAATATTATCGATGGTCTTCATAATTTCTTGAATTTCATTCGCTGATTTTTGCACCTCAGTCATCGTCTCGTCCATCTGCTGTACCGTCTCAGCTCCACTACGAATTTCTTTCTCAGCTTCAACCATATAGCCTTGAACCGTATTGGCATTTTTCGCATTTGTCGTTGTCGTTGCGTGTAATTCTTCAAGTGCGGCTGAAGTTTCCTCTATTGATGCTGCTTGTTCAGCAACATTTTGCGAAACTTCACTACTCGATGCGGCCAACTGACTCGAAGCAATAGCTAATTGATCAGTTCCAGCACGTGTTTCTGCAACCAAACGCATAGCCGGACCAACAATGCGTTGCATCATGCGCCAGGCAAAAATCACCCCAAATACACCCAGGATCAACACACTGACTATTAATATCCAACGTAAGTTTGTAGTCGTCTCCGCAAGAGCATCAGCTTGATCATGCGCTACGTTCTGTGCATGATCATCAATAGCCTCAACAATAGGTTCGATTTTGTGCACTGCTGCACGCATCACTGCAATATTGTCTATGATAGTATTTGTTTCCTTCGCTAATGCTTTAAAGCCTTGACGATAATCTTCAGCCAGTGCAATTAATTCCGTTTGCTCATCTGTGTTTAACTCTGAGGCTTTAATGTCGGCAATTAACACATCTACTTTTGCTAATGTTTTATCATGATATTTCTCAAAGTGCGTATTATAGCGCATTAAGAAATCTTTTTCAGATCGACGTATCGAAAGCATCGATGCCGTTAAAGCAATCTGATTTTTCTTTTTCAAGACCTCTTCTATATTGTGAATCATACTTCTAAATTCACCTTGCAATCCTGTGTCATGACTGAGACCGCGACGTTGCCAGCTATTAACCACTTCGGCAAATCCTTTTTCATATTCATCTGCATACTCAACAATTTTAATAGCAATTATATCTAAGGGTTTACCCTTGATATCTTCTTTAGATTCCTGCAGTAGACTTTCTTCAATTGAAACTGCTACGTCTGGAAGTGCTATTGCTAATTCCCTGATAGCATTGGCATTATCTTTAATAAGCTCAACCGACATCGTATGTCGTTCGATGTACTTTTCATCCAAGCGTAACAAGAAATCTTTCTCATCTCGACGAGATTGCAGCATCCAACGTTGTGATTCTTGGGCATGGTCAGCTATGGCAACATTTCCATTTAATATTTTTGTGTAATTTTGACCAACTACTTCCAGGGCGATTGCAGCAGCCACCCCAACTAAGGTCAATACCACCGCAAACCCAACAATAATACGCAAGGGGATATTTAATTTATTACTCATTTGGCTACTCCTGCTTCAAGTGCTTCTAAAGACTCTACTTCAGCTCGAACATCTAATTCGTGAAAGATGTTGTCGATATCAATTAAAATAACGACTCCTGCATCGGTTTTCCCAAAACCAAGGATCATATCCTGATTCACACCACCTACACCCGATGAGGAGTCAATTTGTTTATCATGTACATTGATTACCTGTGGGACATCGTCGACCGTCAGAGCTATCGTTGCCTCTCGCTGTTCATTGCTGATCTGTACCACAATAACACAAGCACGGTCACTTAATTCATATTTATCTAAATTCAATCGATCACGTAAATCGATAAGTGGTAAAATATGTCCGCGTAAATTAAATACGCCCTCTACATAAGCTGGACAATTAGGTACACCCGAAACCGAATGAGGAATGTCGATAATTTCTTGAACCACATGGATTGGAATTCCATATAATTCATTAGAAACAGGGAACGATAAGTACTTCGTTCGCTGTTGCTCGGTGGCCTGCATCTTACCCATATCGCCCATGACAAACTCCGCGGATAGCTTTATTTAATTAATAATTAATTTTATAAAACTTTAATTAATTACTTTAAAATAGATCCCTACACACTATCAGAAAATAAACTACTGCAAGAACGTATTAATTTCTTAGTGCAATGGCATTTTTCGCGCAACAAAGTATCAGTTTAAGGGTTTAATACATAATTTTTCACAACTATTCAGATAATATGAAACAATTGCGGCATATATTTCAGCGTATTTATGTCATATGCACTTAGTTTAACAAAACTTTGGCATTATGGATTAAAGAATTAATAGATCGATCGAAATATTAGATGCTCAATTATTTATAATGTAATTAGCCTTAAAAATAAACGGCCGAGTTGGAACTCGGCATTCCCAGGGAAACAATCTGCGAACACCGAGAAATAAGAGAACAGAATCTGCTGAGTTTAACATTGCACATCCATGCGGACAAGATGCACGGTCGAGCCGCATCGAGATCCGCGGTCCCAGGAACGCAAAACCTGCGACCAACACAAAAAGCGGGAAACCAGGCAAGATATACGTCCATCCGTGAGGCAGGATTCAAGCAAAAGTAGCTGGTCTCAAGCTTGACGCTTGGCTTGATCTATCTAACTTGCCCAACCCTGCTTAAGAGCAGGCGAGATTTGGCTAAGATGCACCAAGGAGAGGTGACAGAGTGGCCGAATGTACATCATTGCTAATGATGCGTACCTTAACGGGTACCGAGGGTTCGAATCCCTCCCTCTCCGCCATAAGTACTTGTCCTCAAGTACTTTACAATATAAACCCCATTTAAGCAAGTACTTAAGTGGGGTTTTTGCTTTCTTTTATTTAGCGCAGAGATTACTCATTCCTTCTTAGAACGACCCTGTACTGACGGGCACTTACGTATGCTCTGTCACAATTCAGGCACAATCTTTGTGGAAAGAGATCGGGGGCTGATTCTTTCGTGTACTCGTGAAAGGAGAACCCAAATGTCGCAAGATCAGAATACAAACTCTTTACCCAGTATGGCGGTTAAGGGTGGCCGATTATATCAGCGTAAGGTAAACGGTAATTATTACTTTGAGACTCTGGAACCTAGTGGTTCGCGAAAGCGTCGATCAACCGGTACCAATGTTCTCGCCGCCGCAATACAGCAGGTGGAACGGTATGTAAAACATGGCTTCCCAGATTGTCAGACTGAGATCAAACCAGGCCTACGGGAGCTGCATCTGATTCTCGATGAAGAGTTAGAACAAGGTATACTCGACAATAAAACCGTTCGCACTTACAAAGAAAAATTAAATCTGTTGGAAGAATTTTTGCACGGAGAGGCCCACTCGTTAATTCTCGTCGATATTAAACAACATCATATAGAAGCGTACGTCAAATGGCGATCCAAAAAACCAACTGGACGAAATGGGCGCAATCGCGCACAGAACCAACGATTGCCTTCTCAGCGTACTATAATGAATGATCTGGATCATTTACGATCAGTATTTAAGCGCGCTGAGAAGCGCGGTTGGATAGATCGTGAGCCCACATCGAACGTAAAACGAGATAAAAAGGCCTCAAAGCCTAAGGTTCACTATTTGCGACTCGCTGACGTGCAGGCGTTATTTAAGCAGGCAAAAATAATAAGTGAAAAAGTAACTGACTATCGTGGAGCACCTTGTTTTGCACCATTGTTAGAAGTTGTTCTTGCCTGTGGTTTACGAAGAGAAGAAGCTTTGATGTTGTGTAAGAATGATGTTGATTTAGACAGCAACAGTTTGTGGATCAGGTCTAAAACAATAGAAGTGCAGACATTATTGCATTTCAATCGTAATCGTTGGCTACGGGTCGAATTCAAATTACTGATTAATGAAGTGGCCAAGAACGTACGCCTGCCTAAGGGGGTAGGAATTGACGAATTGAAACAAGCGGTTTGGCACGACAGTCACGGAGTTCTGGAAATCCCTCGTATCTTTAATTTTCATACCAAAGCAAACAATGGGGAGCGGCAAATACCAATTCCAGAAAACCGCATAGATTTTTTCAAAGGAATTAAGCAGCGCAGTCTGGCAGACTGGTATGGTGATCGTGCTGAAATATGTTTCCGAAATACCATTGGCTTTAATGACAGTCCATTCTTGTTTCCTGATGCCGACGGTGGGCCAACTCGGATGAAGGTCAATTACTTACTTGATAAAGCTGCTAACCAGGCTGGATTGCCGTGCCCTAGGCTGCATGACTTACGCCACACCTATGCCACCTGGTTGCGGCAAAGTGGTGTAGAATTGACTACTATTCAACGATTGCTGGGTCATGAAGACATAAAATCTACTTTGATGTACGCTGATTTCACTTTAGAAGAAGGTCGGGACGCAGTTAAGAATCTGAAATGGTGATGATGGCGTTCAGGTCCAGGCCTTCAGGCAACTCCAAGGTGACAGCTCCGCGTTTTCCACGGAATTTCCCACCAGCGGCGAATATTTTTTTGAGCACCTTACCCCGAAATACCCACCTACCCGAAGTGTTTTTTCGGGCCAATCCATGTTTATCCATGCAAGAAATACAGTCATTCAGCCGGTTGCTTTTGGGCCACTCAGATTCAGGCATGAGTCGATCACATTGATGTCGCTCTAACCAATCGTCATCGATATGTTCCTCGTTGTTAATTGAATTAAGTATTAACATTGCATCAGGAGAAGAATTGGCGAAAATATACTTATATATTTTCGGCTGCACGGTATTTAAGTATTGAAGAGATAAATATGATGATTTCAAATCACCAACAATAATGTGCCTAATCTCAAGCCACTTGGCAATAATCTTACCAGCTTTCTCCGTAATGCCAAAATCGTCACCATACGTGTCTTCTTCCGGATAGGGCGAGTTCAAATGTAACGCGCTAGTCCAGTGAAATGGTATATCAGGTGTTTCAGATTGATCAGTGTTTTTTTGTAATCCATTAATTGCTATTGTCTTTATCTGATCAGCCAAAGGTAGAATAACATAACGGCCTTCTTTTGCGAGCTCACTGCGAGGTTTACATCTGTTGGTAATATTAATCAGATTATCAATGATAATGCAGCAGGTGTTATCGGTGAGATCCAGCTGCGTTAAAAAGTCTGGCTGCACTATGTAGAGCCGATCAACAGATCTTGGCCCTTTAGGCTTTCCTAGATATATGAACAATTGACGAACAATTTTTTTATAGACTCGGTTATAAAAAATTGAGTGTTCGTTAGGGTCGAGGTGTTTAGCCAGCGAGCACGGAATGTAGTCAGTCCGATCTGTCATCGCAATCAGTAGATCAGAAAGTTCTTTTGTGTCTGAGATCTTAGAAATGATTTCGAGTATAGTTTGAAGTCTGTCCATTGTTCAGGCACCTTTTGGATTACGGAGTGTTCACCTAATATACAAGTTTTTGTTGAACACCTAGAAAAAAGACGCTAAACGGATTTCCGTTATTTTTATAAATAATTTGTAAATAAATACTTAGGTACCATTCCGATTGAAATGGGCCCTTCACCCAGGTGTGTAATTGTTATAGTTCGAATTCAAATTCCGAATAGTCTGACTGGTAACCCTTTTACTTGCTCTGCTTTTAGCTAAACCGATAATGTGGTCTGGATGCCAGGCTCCTGCAATTTGAATGTCCGATAACTAACATTATCACTAGTCGCTTACCTTTTATCGGCCAATCCACCACATAAGCAGCACCAAGGCCACGCATCCACGACATCTAGTATAGTAGTCACAACCATAGTGTAGTATTATAGTTGTGATGTGTATAGTGTTTATGTGGACCCATATGCTGTAAGTCATTTCCCCACCTTTATTTGTGTATTATGGCTAGGTGAAACTTGAACTGAGATTCGCTTACATAGAATACCGTGCTGCGCTCAGCACACGCACGCTGCACGCAGTAGGCAACAGCCGACTTTCAACGAACGATGCACCACGGTGCCACCTGCAACGCTACGGAGCTGTATCTTATGCCAGACGCCCCACAAAAACTGCACAAAGCACATGACCTTGGCGGTATACTCCCTCAAAAAATTAAACGTTTAGAAGGCCAGCAAAATCCAGGTTCCTAACATAGGTTATCAATCGGCATTTTTTTGATAACCATTCTATAAGGAATCTAGTATGCATATTTTAGTTGTCGTTCATGAAGCGACTATCAGCAAACTCATTTGCGATATAGTAGCATCCCATCAGCACACAGTCGTCGTGGCGAATACCAGTGAGGAAGCCACGTTTTACTATAAACAAGAAAAAATTGATGCGGTCATTATTGATATGCCACTACCCGTGCATAGTGACTCGCGAGTGCGCCGTGAAAATGGACGCAATTTAATTAGGACCATACGTAGCTTTGAGAGTACCAAACTGCTCCCTATTATTGCTATTGCGCAAAGCAAAGTCTGTGATTTAGACTTTGTTATTTCCATCATGAAACGTGGGCGCAAACATGAAGCCTATATAGACTGCGTGGTTGATTCCCTAACCAACGATCGCTTGGATAATGCGCTCGATACCTTGATGCATTATCAGGGCAAAGCCCAAAATAATGAAGATGATGAACTCACGTCGCGCCGTCGCGTCTTAACCATTGAAGATGACGCTATTAAAATGTGTGGCTACACCGTCTGGCATCAAACCGGATGTGATGATCTCAGGCATGTGGTACTGGCACTCAGTCAATGCAACGAACATGGCTATGTGCGTATTCCCGGCACGGCGCTCAATGAGTATTTTGGTCGTGATATTTCTAATTCTATAGCCACCATCATTAATCGTTTTAAACGAGCATGCAGTCGTATCCTCACCGAGCATGGTATCGAATGTGGTGTTCATGATATTATCGGTTCGGCGCGCAATGGTGGCTACCATCTGCAACCACACATCATCATTGACCTACAAACCGATGCAGGTGATCCCATAATAAATGAAACTCCCACCATATCTCCAGTTACCGGACTAAGCGAACTCGCCTGCCGTCTACTGCACCTGATTCATGAAGAACCTGGATTACAACAACGTCATCTCATTGACCACTTTAGACAGACGAGTTCTGCTTCGACCATCAAACGTGCCCTCGCCACCCTACGCTCGCAAGGATTTGTACAGACCAACGCAAAGCATGAATACCACGCCATTTCCAACGCATCTGACTCGCCTTAATTTCACACATACAATAATTTGATCTCATAAAGATGTTACGCACTTGCACCAGGCGTAACAAATGAAGCAAGCCATCAATAATTTACATGGCACATTTGAACTGTCTTTCAAAACAATAATTGACCCCGATGCAGGGCTTATAGGCTTCCGCTCGTTTGGAGCTAATAATGCCATGGGAAAGTAGGCCTGTACATTTAACCGAAACACAACGGAATGAATTAAAACGTGTAGCACGCAGTAAACAAAGTAGTGAGAAAGAAAAATGCCGAGCGCTCATAGTGCTTCTTCTCGGTGAAGGACTTAAAAACAAAGAAGTTGCCAAACGACTTAATATCCATGAAAATACGGTTGTTAAGTGGCGCGGTCGCTGGACTGGAGAAAATAAAGATGCTCAAATTAAAGACTATGGTGAGCAGACTGGTCGACCACGTAGTGTTTTAACACCTGCAAAACTGAAAAGCATCAAGCTCATGCTACTGGAGTCACCACCGAATAAATTCCGCTGGACGGTTCGCTCAATAGCGGCTGCCTGTGACATGTCCGTTGCCACTATGCAACGCGCCTTGGTCGAACTCGATATTGATTTACAAAAGCCACCGACCATTAAAAAATAGGCAGTAAATGTCCCTGCATATCCTCTTTAGTTCAATATAATTAAATCATTAACTATTCAGTAAATGTGAACGTAGTATCCTTAATAACATCATCAATAAGCCAAACTTTGATATGCTTAGTACTCACAGCATTAACTAACATCAATACACTGTTCAGAGCGCGTCTGATATCTTTTTTCGTCATAGCAAAGTCATCACCTCGACCAACACCTTCTTCTAGTACGATGTTGCAATGTTCCAACTTCCTAACACTGTTAATGATGTCATTATTTCCGTTTTGATCCATAACATCCAGATGAAGTGTCAATACCTTGATCGACACATCTTTGAATCTTGGATAGAGGTGAAAATAATACTCACCACCACCATTCGGTGTGAAAATTAAATCAAATCGATGTTGCAACTGCTCATAAGTTTTCGCATCATCTATAAGATCAAGGAATTCCTCAAGTCTAACCGTGAGTTCTGTCTTCAAATACTGAGCATTATCACTGGCAGCCTCGCTTTTATCAGCCGCGCTAAATATCTCAGAAATTTTATCCCTCAAAAAGTACGTGCACAGCACAGTGAGCACAAGTAAAACAAACGGTTTATTAATGATGGTCCAAAATCCTAGAAATATTTCTCTATTGATTTTTGCATTTTCTTTATTCTTCCTCCCTTCCTCTTCCTTAATCACAGCTACAACTTTCTCATTAAATTCCCCCATCCCTGAATTATCATTATTTTCACAATGCTCAGTTGATTCAGATAAATTATGATCCCTAGAGATTTCAGGATTATTAGATAGCGATTGATCTAGAGGTTTGTTTTTGTCTTCAATTGACATTTATGCTCTCCGTACTTTACACAATTACACCTTCACTTAACCAATGCAAAGGCAACTATGCCCCTCCTAATTTTATTAGAATCCCATCCTCGCTGAAAAGGTCGTTAGCATTGTATTGGAATAAACACAATTTAATTTCGACGGGAGGAATGCAATATTGCTGAACCAGCTACTGCTCACCCTAATACATTGTACAAAATACATTTATTTAAATAATATTTCAGCCAACATTTATTCTGCGCTTATAGCAAGAATATAATTAGGGCACTTTAAGCATAAGAAAATTAAACTTATTTGATGGCGCCCCCTGCTCCCACGGAAGCACCCCCTTCGTTGAGCCTATAAAATAAATATAACCTTCGTGATGTAGGCCTGATTTAAAAATCATATCTGCACCCTTAGTTCCATAGCGATTTATGGTTATGGATTCGCCAAATTCAGTTAGCTGCAGAACAAAAGCGTCGCGCACACCAATTCTTCGACCAAACTCCGCATGTGATGACGTCATGCCAGTAACCAATACTTTTTTCTCGCGTAAGAATATGTCAATCACCTCTTCAGATCGAGATCCTCCATAAATTTTCTTCCACATGAGCTCGTATTGATCGGATAGCTTTACAATAATAATTTGGTTATCCTTATACTCGCTATCATCTTGTAACACTAATCCACCTGCAATGAAAAAACTTCCAGCTTCGTCAATTGTCATGGATTTTATCTGAAATTTATCCTGAATCTGGATCTGTTTTATCTGCACCCCATCTACTCGACAATCGAGAATTAACATCCGCAACTTATTCACTTCGTCAGAACAAAGGCAGTATAAAAAATTTTTCACAATACACATAGCAACTATATTCGAATTAGTTTTCACTGAGGTCTGGTGAACTTGGCCCTTGGCATTAATCTTAACCACCCTGCCTTCTCTCCCATTGCCCCACGCCAAATACACAAAATCCCCCGCAATTCTTACATGTTTAATGTGTCCGTTGTTGCTATCGGGAATCTGATTCACAAAGAGAGACTCGCCTTTATCATTCAAACCTTCAACAAACAATCCTCCTATCTCAGAGCTCTCATTTAAGACACCAATAATCACGTAAAAATCTTCTGAAATTTTTAAAATACGTTGCGCAATTCGGTCACTGTATTCTTTTCGCAGCTTAACCACTCCATCCTCTACCTTAATCAGAAACCCTTTAGATTTTTTCGCGCTATCTTTTTGCACACCCACCGCGTAAAATCCGCTTGCGTGCCAGGTAAAATCTAAGCCGAATGCGTTCTCTTCATTTTTAAGTATAAAAAAACCTTCATTCCATTGATTATCCTGAGCAACCAATCTAACTTCATATGAATATAACAGGAACAAAGATATTATAAATGAGACAATCTTGAAACACACTTGGGGTCAAAACTCCGGATCAGGATTAAATCCCTGCTCTTCACGCCACATATCTTGTTCTATGAGGTCATCTATGATTTCAAATTGGGTTTTCTTCTTTGGCTTGTAGCAAACCGGGCATTCAACCTCACATTCTCCAAATTCAGTGTATACTACATAAACAAGTCTTTGATTTCCATTATTGTCAGCTGCTAGCGCTGTACACTCTACTGTTATTAATATATTTTGGACACCATCTTTTTCTATCTCATCAGGCCCCTTGCAACAATCTGGCTCTTTAACGCATTTTCGTTTGCAAGGCCTTTGTGTTAGCTGAACACTTGCTGGCAATCCTTCCACAAAGCACCTATCTCCTGGCTTCACACCCTTTAAGCCAAAAGAGTCTGTTTTGTTAATTGCAAAACGTGAAGCATATGGATTCAAACTATCAATATATCCAATTGGGTCCCTCTCCAAAAACCGTCCATTATCGGTGCTGTAATATCTATTCGCAAATAGCATGTTGGTTGTCAATATGAGTAGCGAGATGGCTAAGATATGCCTCATTGATTAAACACTATTTATTTTCATATTTCAAAAAGAGAATTTCATACCCACTTGTTTTATTGACCAATATCACCGATCGCCCCCTTTTAACAAACTGTCCCTTGAACGAACTCTTCCATTGGTGATCAACTCCTACTAGATTGTATTTCCCATCCACGATGGTGAAGCTACCACTTAATTTTTCAATCCTGCTGCCAGGAACCCTTCCCTTACCAGGGTATTCTCTTAATTCAGATGGCGAAATACCCTCTAATACAGCAAACATTTTTTTCTCTAGGTCAATTCCATTATCAGTCCATTGTGTTACGTATAACCATTTACCATCTTCTTTTATATCTAAATGATGCACTTCTTTGCATAATTTTAGAGCATATTTTTCCGCCTGACTATTCAGTTTTTTGAAATCCTGCTCTGGACCACCAATTGACAACATTGCCCCCTGTAAAGTCCGGCCTGGATCTAGATAATATCTACCAGACAATTGAGTTGAGCAACCAACGCATGCGAAAATAACCATAAAAGAAAGTATTTTATCCATAACAAGCCGTCGTCATTTGAACTTATTCACTTCCTTCAATTTTAAGTCGAAAATTCTATGCTTGTAATTATTGTCATCAAAGAAGTAGATACTTAAATTATCATTGTGATTCCAATGTTGTATAGTCATTGTTATCTTCTTAGGGTATTTGCTCTTGACCTTATCCTCTGATTTCATATTTAAATATATCGTTCTTTCCAATTCGGTAGAAAAATTGCATACCACCGGATTTAACACACTCAAATCATCAACAATCTCCTCGATAGCAAGACAGTCGGTGCGAGTAATATCGTTTTTAATAGTTGGATTTTCTTTGGGCATATACAATACTAAGTAAGTATTCGGATTCCTATTAATCAATATGCCTTCGATGATGATTTTATAAATCACTTCCTTCCGATTCTCATCAAAACTCTCCTCAAAAAAACCTTGATATACATTTGGTTCTAAATTTAAATGGCCATCAGCACGTGCCGAATGTGACTTAGAACATCCTATCGCAACAAAACAAATAATTAAAATCACTAGCAATAATCGATTCATTGCTTTTCCTTTTGATCACTTCTTATTACAATCTGCGATGCAAGGTGCCCTTCTTGGCCCAGACTTAGGGCAACTACGCTTGCATTTGTCAACTCTGTCAAATTCATGACCTGCACCAGGAGCATCATCAATAGGAGGCAGACTAATACCGCAGACTGATGCAATATTTGTCACAAAAGCGTTAGAATTTGCACTCAGCGCCTCATATTGTCCAGCATCGGTTGGCCTAGTTTGATCATCGTAGGCCCAATCATTCACAGTATCTCTTATACAATCACAAACTGTACAATCTGCAATCCATGTTTCAGCCCACTCAACTCTATGTGATTTCTTAGCTGGGCGATCTTCGTAAACTCGTGATGGTTGACCTTCAGCATTTGTTATCGCAGCCCATAAATGTTTCTTACTCGTATAACCCAATAACTCATATGTATGTGAATATGAATTTCCTGGCTCAGTACACTCTACAGATATTCTCAAATGCCTCATTGGTAAAATAGCAATGACATTACGAGAATCTATTTGAACATGACAATAAAATCCTGAATCCGAACATGCATACAGACCATATGGGTCAAATCCATTAACGCCATAGTATGAAGAATATAAATTCCAGCCATCGACATACCCAGATGGATCTCTCTCCAAAAACCTCCCATTATCTGCGCTGTAATATCTATTCGCAAATAGCATGCTGGTTGAGGACAGGAGTATGATTATTATGAGTAGATGTTTCATTTCGCATCCTTAATGGAAGATAAATATTTATAAATTACATCTAAATCTCCATCATCCAATCCATTGTTCGCAATATGACTTCCTCCAACAAATAAATATATTCCATTGGTGGATTCTTTGTGCTCCTTAAGATGAAATAAGCCTTTTTCGGCTAGCAATTGTTTCATGTTTTGGGGACTAGATTCACCCTCTTTCAAAGTATTAAATAATACAGATGTTACTTCTAAATGACGTTCTTTTAACATCGTTTTTTTGCAATTAATCCATGCAATTTCATATACGATAACCAATCCTAATAAGCACCCGGCTAGTATTAATATTATCTTAGATTTATTCATAACGACACTCTTTCTAGGGTGAGAAGCACCAGTAAACTGAACAAATTTGACTAATTGGAATACCACAAAAATATGTTGGGACACACACAATGTGCGATATACCGAGCCTTATACTACAGTTTGAGTGAGGGTAATGAACCAAACAATGTGAATGACCACCTGCTAATACATTTGCTCTGCTGCTCCCTGAATTTGCACAACAGACTGCGCCAGGACCTGCTACATGACACACAGTCCTTCCTTTAGGATCAGTGTCGTTAAGGGATAAATAAGAACTGTAAAGATTCATACCATCGACATATCCAGATCTTAGTAATAAAACTTTTAACAAGTCTCTCGTCTCATAAATTTTAGGCTCTTCTATCTCAAACCTGTCTCTACTTAAAAACCTTCCTATATCAGAGCTATAATATCTATTTCTGAAGTACCAATTCTCAGTTTCGTTATCAAAACGTCTGCCTGTGTAACCGTAATTATTGCCAATTGCAGAAGTGGCTGAT
>JANQLF010000101.1 GCA_028280785.1 Planctomycetota bacterium | reverse complement strand
CACGATAGAGCGATAGGGTCGGTAATACCGTTGGCCTTCTTAGACACATAAGCCTCAAGTCCATGGGTTAAGGTATCAACACCTACTGCTGCGGTTAATGGTCGCGGCATGGTCATACTTAATTCAAAATCAACGATGGCAATCTGTGGCAATAAATACTGACTGAGCATCATCATTTTTATTTGACGCGCGGTATCAGTAATAACTGCAACCTTAGTCACCTCACTGCCAGTACCGGCAGTGGTTGGAATACAAACTAAAGGAAGTCCAGCACCAGGAATATTTTCAATGCCCATCCAAGATGCTAAATCAGTTCCATGCACACTGGCCAAAGCAATAACCTTAGCCGCATCCATAACCGAGCCACCACCAACAGCGACAATAATTTCAGACTTATGTTCTTTTACCGCCGCAACACCGGCGCAAACATTCTCATCGCTCGGATCAGGCTGAACGCCATCGAAGATATCAACATGTAAATTTGATTTCTTCAAGCTGTCTAGAACGGCTTCGTGAAAACCAAGTGCAACGACACCCTTATCGCAAACTAAAAGGACGCGTTTTTTCTGTAATGGTAAGAGCAATTCACCACAACGATGGCGCTCACCACCACCGACAACAATACTTGCTGGAACTTGAAAGACACTCATGACTACCACCCCATACTGCGTTTGTAATTGTCATCCCAACGACTGAGAATTAATTTTTGTTGTGTGTAGAATAAAAATCCTTCTTGGCCCTGCACATGCAGATCACCAAAGAAACTACGCTTGCGACCAGAGAATGAATACGGCGCTAATGCAGCTGGCACACCAACATTCACACCGACCATACCGCATTGAACATTGCGCGCGAAATCACGCGCAGCTGCGCCATTTTGCGTAAAGATCACCGTGCCGTTTCCATATTCGCTACTGTTAAGCCATGCAATTGCTTCGTCTAAATCCTTAGCACGCATCATGCACAAGAGTGGACCAAACCATTCCTCAATCGCTACCTGATGCTTAGGCTGTACGTGATCGAATAAACTTGGGCCAATAAATTGCCCTTCATTAATCACTTCACGACCATCGCGAATTAATTGCGCGCCCTCTTTGAGACCAGTTTCAATGCCACGTTCGACACGCTCACGACTCGCCTCGTTAATTAACGGGCCAACATCTACGCTGTTGTCACGACTGGCATCACCAGTTTTTAATTTATCAATAGCAACACACAGTGCATTAGCTAAGCGATCACCAACATCACCAACAGCAATAACTAATGATCCGGCCATACAACGCTGACCACTGCAACCGTAAGCCGCGCCAATAATATTGCGCACGGTGTTATCGATATCGGCATCGTCTAAAACAACTAAAGCATTTTTTGCGCCGCCAGCTGCTTGTACGCGCTTGCCATGGTGCGTACCAAGTTGATAAACTTTTTCGGCCACAGGTGTCGAACCTACAAAGCTAATGGCTACTGTGTCTTTATGAGTAATTAATGCTTCAACGACATCGCGTTCACCATGAATAACACTTAATACACCGTCCGGCAAGCCCGCTTCGCTGGCTAATTCCACCAAACGACAGGCAGTTAATGGCACTTTTTCACTTGGTTTTAAGATAAAGGTATTGCCACTGACAAGCGCAACTGGGAACATCCATAAGGGAACCATCGCTGGAAAATTAAATGGGGTAATACCAACACAGACACCAATGGGCTCACGCCAGGTTTGCGCATCGATGTTGCTAGCAATTTCTTGATTCCCCTCTGCAGCTAAATAACGATTAGCCCCACAACACAACTCAACCACTTCGATACCGCGTTGAATATCACCACGTGCTTCCGCAATGGTTTTACCATGTTCAGCGGTAATTAATTCAGCAATCGCATCAGCTTCGCGAACTAAAATAGCTCGATAGTTGTGCATGATTTGCATGCGCTTACTTAAGGGCGTTGCCGACCAATCAGCAAATGCTATTGATGCCGCATGAACTGCTGCATCGACATCACTGGCTGTTGCCATAGAGACTTCTGCCAGGCCACCACCATTCGCTGGATTTTTTACATCATAGGTCTTTGAACCAAGATGTGTCCATTCACCACCGATGAACGAGCGTGCATTGTTCGTTGTTAATGTCTTAGACATGTGCCAACTCCTCTTTCAATAAACCACCAGCAATTAACGCTTCGCGAATATTAGTGATTTCTTTATCGCTCAATTTCATTAATGGCGGACGTACATGCGCTTCTGGCAAACGACCAAGCAAGACATTGGCTTCCTTCATGCGATTATGCATGTCGAGGAATGGGTCTTCATAGAAAGCTTGTTGAATAGGATAAAGCTTATCGTTGATACGATGCGCTTCTTCTAAATCGTTATTTTTAATCGCATTAAATAATTGTAGTTGCTGTGCTGCGATAACAGAACCGGCTCCTGACAATAAGCCCTTACAACCCATGACTAAAGAACTCATTAACCAAGCGCTATGCGTGGTCAGTACATTCACTGGACGATCGAGTGCGTGCAGGGTTTTAATGTTGCGCTCATGTAAGCGACCATCGTGACACCAATCTTTAATCGCCACAATTTGTGGGAACTCTTCAAAAAGTGCGAGCATGGTTTCAAATGGTGTGTACAAAGGACCGGTATGCGGATATTGAAAAAAGATGATCGGCAGATCACAGGCATCGGTAATCATTTTAAAATGCTGACGAATCATTTCTGGACGCATGCCGCCACCGAGGCTCAAAGGCGCTGGTGGAAAAACTAACAGCGCCGACGCACCTTCGTCTTGGGCCATCTTAGCAATCTGTGCAGCGTAATGGCTGCCATCTGCGTACACACCATTCACCAACGGCAAGCGGTCACCAACCTCTTCAGCCGAGAAAGCCAAAATGCGCTTTTGCTCGTCAAAGCTACAGGCATGCACTTCTGCTGCATGTCCATTAACGGTAATTGCTGATAAACCATCGATATCAGCCATGTAGGATAAATGCTTGCGCGAATTCGCTTCATCAATCGAAAAGTCTTGATGAAATGCAAGTAGAGCGGCTGGTATAACACCTTCGGGATTAAATCGTAATGCCATGTTAGTTTCCTTTAAATTGATTTTTGTTTTTATTAAAATGTACCGCCACGCTCAGCGAAATGCGTTGGCTTATCGTAAACACTGCCTTCGGCCTTAATCCATTCCGCATTCCAGCGAATCATGGTGTCGAGGTCGACGGTCGTATCACCAAACAAGCTTTGGGCTAAATCACAATTGTTGTGCCACAATTGATCACCCTCTTGATTAATAAATGTTGCTTTGACACCGAAGTGTTTGGCGAATTCCTCTGCGACGTAACGGACCGAAGCCGGTTGTACTTCACCAATGTTTATTGGTGGCGCACCTGCCTCGCATTGATTTAAGCAACGTAAAATGTGATTGGTTGAATCGCCTTGCCAAATAACGTTAGCCCAGCCGGTGCTGAGATCGATAGCTTCATTATTTTTAACCTGGAGCGCAATATCATGCAAAACGCCATAGCGTAAATCGATTGCGTAGTTTAAGCGACAAACACGACCGAGGGTTCCATGCGTTTTACTAAAATACTGAAAGACGCGTTCGCGACCAACGCACGAATTCGGATATTCACCAACTGGTGTTGGCGTTACTGATTCATCACAACCCTTGGTATTAATATCAGCAAATGGATACACACATAACGTGCTAAACGCAACAATGCGGCTGTTTTTAAAATGATCAGCAACGTAGGTTGGCACGACGGTGTTCATGGCCCAGGTGTACGGCTCATCACCAGCGGTGCCGAATTTTTTACCAGCCATGTAGATAACGTTGGCAACCTGTGGTAATTGTTGAACTGATTGCTGGTCTGTTAAATCACAGGTAATGCACTCAACACCCCACTCTTCTAAGCGGCGTTTTACATCTGCATCAGAAAAGCGCGCTACACCATAGACACGTTTGTCAGGCGCTGCTCGCTTAGCCATCCGCGCTAAGGTAGGTCCTACTTTTCCGCCAACACCGACAACGATGATATCGCCTTCTAACTGCGCGAGGTCATCTATAAGTCCTTGCTGGGGGCGGGATAAGAGCTCTTCTAGCTCTTCAACAGTGCTTAAGGTTTGTGGAATTTCTGCGGTAAGGGTCGTCACAATCGGCTCCAAATCTAAGTAAATTGAAGCCGCTATTATATCATCAATTCAGGCAGTTCAGCTAAAAAGATGTTCTACATTTGAATAACAACGATTCATATATAGATCGCAAATCATACATGCCTGCCTTGGTCTGTTAGGATTGGTACTCGCTGTGCAATAGAGCAACGATAGATTTATTTTGGAGTAAAACATGAGCACGCAGGTTCAAACATGGCATCCACTAATAGGCACACCTTCAGCATTACATGGTACCTGTGCCATGGCCCTAGCTGCAGAAGTCTTTGTTGAGCATGATCATTTTGATGCAGAGCCATGTTACGATTGGTCTGCTGGAAAAATAATTAATCGTCACTTGCGTGATGACCTACACATAGCAGACCATGAACCTGTCACCTACGACACACCTGGCATAGACGAAGACCCCAGTGGCTGCGCCGTCTCCCTCGCCTCAGGCAGTGTAGATGGAAAACCCTCACGTATTCAAAGTATTTTAGAAAGTCTCGATTATGATTGCAGCGGCATGAGTCGTCACCAACTCGATTGGACTTTCTTAGCCCATCACGTTGAACTCGCTTATCGACGTTATCATGCCCACGATGCCTCTACACGTTCTGTTACCGAAAACATGCGTTTAGAACTATCTGAATTTGAAAAAGCCGAAGCACTCGCGATTTACGCCAACTCTTTTGGTATCCGCGGCATTATGGGTCCAAGCGGCCACGCCTGTGATGTATTGCTAAGCACTTCTAATTGCGGCGGCATTTCCATGACCCTATTAATGCTTGCTCAGGTTGCAGGCATCGAAGCCCGTATGATTAATACCATCAATCATTCAACGGTTGAACTAAAAGTCGGCGGACGTTGGCTATGGAGTGATAATATAGTTGGCAGTCGCGCTTTAATATTGGCATCCTATCAAGAAATGTTGGCAGACCCACATGACATTGTGTGCATGACGCCACTTGAATTAAAATACCACACTGACTTAGTACCGCATTACCGTGCCCCCTATAATTTTTCGACTACACGCCGTTGGAAAGGTCCTGGCTGGAAACCGGAATCTGCAACAGACGACACCAATAATGGCATTGGTTATAGTTTGGCCTATACGCCGGAAACAGCAGCAGCTTTATATCCAGGACGCGAACAGGTTTTCCACGTGCCAAAAAGTGAAAAACCAATGCTCGCCCTGAATAAATTAGGCGGTTGGATATACGCGAGCGTTGATGGCAGTCAGGGCATCAGCATGCGCAAAGTTTTTCACATAGGCGAATGCGCTGATAATCCTGTTCGCAGTGCATGCATTCGGGTCTTTGTGAATACTGATGCCAATGAAGATGATTACACCGCAACATTAAATGGCTCACCGCTTAAATGTGAAGGCAAACGCTCTTGCTATGAACACATGCATGCCATTTATTTTGCTATTAACCCCACTGCTTTACAAATTGGCTTAAATGAATGTATCATCAGTACGGCTGCAAATTCATCAGCGCAATTACTAGTCTACCCTGATGTTCTGGAAAATAGTCCCGCACCTGTACTAGATCAAAAAATCGAACTGACTCATGACAGCTTTTCGTGCAATGAAATTTCACAATCACAGCAATTCTAATCGTTCATTTTTGCCACAGATACCCAACACCCAAGGGATGCCCCGTTAAATCACCATAATTAGTAGACTTAGAGGCCCATTCCGCTGGCACAAATGACTCTTCAATACTTAAGAGATTACACGCACAGGCATTACCCGCCTTGATGTGTGCATTGATTTCGTGCACATAATTCTGGATGTATATTTTTCGATCTTCCACCGGGACATAGGTACCCTTACCAACATGAAACATATGCGGATGCATATCAACTAACACAATGTGACCACCTGCTTTCAAATGCTTCCAAAAATAAGCGTATAATTCAGTGAGGTCCTCAACATGACAGGCTGTTAAAACTGATAAGACTAGATCAAATTCTTGATTGAGCTCCGGAAGCGATTCTTCAAATAATTGCTCGTAAATATTTTTCTGTCGCGCATGGCTAAGCATATCTTTCGAAATATCAACACCGACTGCATTCACATGCGCGCCATGCTCTTGCAACCACTGTATGTTACGACCCGTGCCACAGCCAAAATCTAATACAGATTTTCCATTAAGATCTGGCAATTCTTTTAAAAAAGCACGTAAGATATCACCATCAACGGTATCGGTGAGCATTTCATCGTAGGTTCGTGACCACAATGCATAGCCACTCTCAACACTTTGATGATCTAAATCTAATTCTTCTGGTGGCTGAAACATACATACAGCATATTCAATCCCAGCGCACTGCAATTCTAAGCAAGCGCTGACTCCCGTGTCTCCTGCCAGTCACGTAATGGCTGTGAATCATAATCATAGTCAAAATGCACTGGTCGCTCTAATCCACCAAGTAATTGCAGGCCAACATCACCATATAAGCGTTGTGCCTCAGCTAAAGTCTCCGGCGACTGCTTCTCATAATCGGATGGCTTGATCCACACATAGGTAAAGCCAAACATAATGACCTTACGTGTTTGATTAGACAAATTAATACCACCAGCATGCCAGGTTCTATTTTCGAATAAAATCGCATCACCGGCGCGTACTGTTGGTTCTATATATCCAGGTGGATTCGTTCCTGGTTCAAATTCCAAAGGCTTTTTCAATTTGTGACTGCCTGGTACAAACATGGTACCACCACGGTTTTCTGTGGGCAAATCATTTAAACAAAACGCTACTTTCATATCTAGTCGCTGAATACGATCGTCGCCGAGCGTACGCTGTGCTTTGGCAAAATCTCGATGCCACCCTGGACTGCACTTATGCGGTGCTCCGTCAGGGAGTTTATCGCGATAAATAATATGCGAAGTTAATAAATGAATATCAGGACCAAGCAAACGGACTAAATAAGGTAGGACACTTGGCCAAGCCAATAATTGCACAAATAGCGGATTGAGTGCAATCGCATTACGAAAACCATCACTGCATTCACTCATCGCCTGACGCATATCTTGGTGGTCAGAGGCAATCCATTTATCGGCCTCGTTTTCAAGCTGCTTAACGACATCCTGCGGTAATACTTGTGGTAAAATTAATACACCATCGCGCTCAAAGGTCTCAACATGCTTTTCATCTATCATTTGTGCTCCTGGAAGCAGGTATTGTAGCAGCTTCGGCTATCTGAATAGAGCTTTTCCTGTCAAATATATGGACTATATTGCTATTATAATCATGAATGATGTCCCTGATACATTTGATCTTGCTATTTACAGCTATGAGCACTGGTCCGGATCGCGGGTCACGATTCATGATTTAGACAGCAGCCTGAGTGCCTGGCTAGGCCCACGCCGCATAGTCCATTTCCACCCTCTGTGCCAAGCGATTAAGGTGAAAGGCTTTCAAGCGCACTGTGCACATTTGGAATTAGCAAATTTGCAGCGCGAGCTATTAAACCAAACACACGGGCGTTTAAACCGATGTCATGCTGGATTAATCGAAGCCGTCGTCCCTGTTTTTGAAAATCAAACATTAAAATGGATATTTTTTGCCGGTCCGTGGTTGGCTAAAGCCAATGTGAAACTCAATGTTGAACAAAAATCAACCGATGCACGGGACATCACCAAACAATACCAAAAAGATTTACCGGTGCTTTCTCAAAAAGATTTAGAATTTCGCCTTGAAGGCTTACGCCAATTAAGTAGTCGCCTTTATCTATGGCAGCAACAACAACAGATTTTATCCTCACAAGATATCAACCTAAGCCGCAATCAACAAATCATGCATTTCATTAAAGCTCGATTTAAAGAGCCCTTGCAAATAAAAGACCTAGCTAAGTTACTCAAGATTAGTGAAACGCGCGCTGCACATATTTGTCGCGAAGAATGCGGAGACACTTTTCTCAATCTGTTACAGCAAGTTCGACTACATAATGCCTGTACCCTTCTGCAACATACAGACTGCACCGTGCAACATGCGGCACATGAATCAGGCTTCCTCGATTCGTCCTACTTCCATCGCGTCTTTCGCAAATGGATCAACATGACACCTGCTCAATTTCGCAAAGCATCGAGTTAAGACTGTTGCTTGCGCCAGCTTTGTGGGCTTTTCCCCATTATTTTCTTAAATATTCGACCAAAATATACCAAGTCATCATAACCTAATTGCTCAGCTATTTCACTGACCTTCATGCTGGTGTCATGCAATAAATTCGCAGCCTGTTCCATCCGCAGGGAATTCACATACTGCAAAGGGCTGATGCCAAAAGATTTTTTAAAGGTCCGCGCCTGATGGTCATAACTTTGACCACGATCTTGGAGGTAAAGTTTTATTGGTGGACATTCTCCAAACGACATTTGTGCATACTGATCAAGCGCATCACGAATTGAAAAAGGATTAAATGGAGAAATCTTTCTATCCATCGGCCGTGCTGAAACTTCAGACTGTTCATCACCAAGTAATTGTAGTAACAATTCCAATAACAATGCCCGACTGCTTTTTTGACGTGCGCCTTTGCTAAAATTAAATCGCTCACTAATACGGCGATGTAGTGAAAATGCTGACTCAGGATTAGCAATACTCCCATGTATTAAATCAGACGGCACCCAATCCGGCGCATGATGATATAAATGCGGTAACGGATCAGCGGGTGCATAAGTCATATCCAATTCAGCAACAGGACGATTATCGAAAGTCCAATCAAAGTGAATCCATGAGCGATCGACATGTTCACATATAATACCACGACAGACATGCCACTGCCCCGGCGGGATAATCACAAAGGTATTGCTGCCGAATTCATATTGCCGGCCATCGTCAAAGGTCAGGACAAAAGACCCTCCACTACCAAATAACATCAACTCATGGTCATAAATTACTCGCTTGGGATCGATGTAATTCGGTTGCCCGCCTGATGTTCCGACGATGCGCGGATGTGGATTGATTTCATCCAGCCAGTTGATGCTCTCGTTCATATATCGTTTTTGTCCTACTTATACTCTAAAATATCCTGTTTTTTCTAAATTTAAAGTGATATCATGGGGCCCTTCATATCGTTTTAGGCCAGTTTGGCCAGGAGCCCCCAGATGAGCAACGCTACACTTAGCCCAGATACCAAAACCGAAGACGCCGCACAAACAGCAAACCAAAAACGCATGTTGTGTCGCAGCCACCCTGATTTTCACATTCCTGCCGGCGTTGATGTCGGTGATGGTTTCGATGGTGAAGTCCTCGGAAGCCAACTTGCCGAAGCCAGCGCCGATAGCATTGCTATTTTTGCTAAATGCCATTACGGCCACGCTTACTACCCAACTGAAATAGGTACACCGCATCCTGGACTGAAATGCGATTTACTTGGTGAAGCCGTTAAAGGCTGCAAAAAACATGGGGTCAGCGTCACTGCTTACCTAAGTGTGTTCTTTGACACCGCCGCAGTTGCAAAACACCCTGAATGGATTTTGCAAAAAGCACCAAAGGGTGAGCTAGAACAATTAGAGCCTGATAATTATTCGCCTACCTGCGTTAATTCTGGCTACATCGAAGAAGATTTAATTCCAATGAGCCTGGAAGTTATCGATAACTATGATGTTCATGAATTATTTTACGACACCATGACTTGGTTCCGCCCGTGTTTCTGCGACAAATGTCATGCAGGTTTTGGCAAAGAAATTCCTGCTGATGACACACATGAAAATTGGGCTGAATATGTTGTGTGGTATAAAAAATGTTTTGATGATGCCTTCGAAAAAATAACCAATGCGGTTCGCGAACACAAACCTGAAATTGGTGTGATCTTTAATCACAAATGGGGCACACGTGAACCAACCGCCCCACCAAAGGGCATTGAGCATTTATCTGCTGATTTATGGGGCAGCGGCCGTATAGCCAGTTACTACAGTCGCGTCATGGCCGGCACTGGTCTCAGTTTCGATTATATGTGCGGTCGCTTTATGCATGGTCTCGGTGATTGGGACACCAGCACTGACGAAACACTTTTATACACCGCCTCTGCTACTATCGCTAATACCGGTGGTTATTACATCATCGATCGCATGCTTCCGGATGGCACCTTAGAACCGCGCTCTTACGAAGCGATGAAAACCGTGTTTTCACATATCAACGAACGCCGCGAATATATTGAGGACACCAACATTCTTGCTGATATTGCTGTGCTGTGTAGCTACGACTCGATTATCGGTAAAGACCTTGAACGCTTCGCTGACTTTAATTTGCGCAAAGAACGTATGAAAGCTTACGAAGGCATTGGTTCTATTTTAACCGAAAACGGTCGACATTTCTTAGGTCTTAGTGAAGAAAATCTACAAAAACGTATCAATGAATTCCGTTATGTCATTGTTCCCGAACAAGCCATTGTTTCTCAAAAAACCGTTGATGCATTAGAAGATTATGCGGCTAAAGGCGGACATGTCTTAATAAGCATTGCCGATATTGGTGAGCAAGATGACTTATGCAGCATCGCCGGTGTCAAACATCAAGGCTATGATGTTGCCCCCTATTGTTATGTCGGCACCGAATCACCGTTTCACTTAAAAAACCGTCGCAGTCTTATCAAGGCCGTTGATGCCGATACGCTTTATCAAGCAAAAGGCATTTTACCGGTTAACAACGACCATCATAAGTTCGGTCATGGCCTAGCGCCTTTCATTGATAAAGATGATGGTGCGATCATCACACGTCGAAGCGTCGGCAAAGGCAGCATCACCTGTATTGCGGCACCTATTTTTACCGCCTATATCAATCATAAAAATCCGAATACACAAAAACTCATTCTAAAATTAATCGATGAGGTTGCTGCACCTGCACCAGTGCGCATTCAAAGCAAAGCTGATGTCGAAATGACACTATTGCGCAAGAATGATGACCTCATCGTCCACTTGGTTAATCACAGCGGTAAAGAAACCATTTGCAGCTGGGTCTTCCCAATGACTGATTACCTCCCTGATATCAATGACATTGATGTTGAAATAGAAATTAATGGTGAGCAGCCATGTATTACCGCTTGTCCAAGTGGTGAGAATATAAATTACTCCGTCGATAATGGTGTTGCACGATTTCGGGCACCAACGTTAGAGGCCATGAATTCCATAATCGTCCACGGTTATTTCAAAGGAAAATAAACATGACTACCGCAACTAAAAGCAGTCTTGCACATAGCGCACTTGACGCGGGAAAAGGAATCCTTCGCCTCACACCTACTTGGGTGCCACGATCATTTTGCATTCCTGGTCGCCGGATTAAATTACATCCTGATGATTATTATGCACTCGGTGGTGAACGCGGTGGCATTGATGAACGTTGGTTCGCTTCTACCACGCCTGCAGAGAATGGTCCATTAACTGGAGAAAACGAAGGCTTGAGCTTTATCGTTCATGGTGGCGAACAGGTCAGCCTCCGCGATGCAGTCGAAGAACTTGGTGCGGAAATAATTGGTGAACGTTTATGGGACGAATATCGTGCCTGGCCAATGTTCTCAAAATTCTTTGATAATTTAGGTCCCCTACCACACCACATTCACCATCGTGATGAGCATGCCAATAAAGTTGGACAAATGGGTAAACCGGAGGCCTATTACTTTCCACCGCAATTAAATAATCACGGTGGGCATTTCCCATTTACCTTTTTTGGCTTTGAACCAGGCACCACCAAAGACCAAGTCCGGGAGTGTTTAAAGAACTTCAGTAAAGGTGATAACCACATTACTGATTTATCAAAAGCCTATCGCTTAACCCCTGGCACTGGCTGGGATGTTGCGCCAGGTATTTTACATGCCCCTGGCTCCCTGTGCACCTACGAACCACAAGCAGCATCTGATGTCTACGCCATGTACCAATCGTTGGTCGATGATCAAATCGTACCCGAAGAACTCTTATGGAAAAACACACCTGAAGAAGAGCTTGGTAACATCGATTATTTAATGGATGTCATCGACTGGGAAGCCAACGTTGATCCAAATTTCGCCCAAAACCATTTCATGGCACCGCGCATCAAAGCCAAAGACACTGGTTATGAAGAAAATTGGGTCTGCTATCGCAACGCAGCGTTCAGTGCCAGTGAATTGACTGTCGAACCTGGACACACAGTAACCATCACTGATTCAGCAGCATACGGATTAATCGTCATGCAAGGTCATGGTAAAATGGGTGTGTGGGATATCGAATGCCCAGCATTAATTCGTTACGGCCAATTAACCAACGATGAATTCTTTGTCAGCGAACAAGCCGCAAAAGAAGGCATAGTGATCACAAATCCGTCAGCGACTGATCCAATTGTTATGCTCAAGCATTTTGGACCAATGAACCCCGATTTAATCCTCTAAGCTTTAATAATCGGAGAAAGACATGCGCCCATTTACGATTGCCCTCCTGCAAATGGCAGGTCACCAACATGACGTCGAAGCTAATCTAAAGCAAGGCATCGAATTCTGTAAACAAGCACAATCTATGGGCGCAGATTTTGCACTCTTCCCTGAAATGTGGAATATCGGCTATCACAGTTATGACCCCAATGATCCTGATGGACTCAACGAATTTAAAAAACTCGCAATTACTCAAGATAGCGAATTTTTTCAGTCCTTTGTCAACTGCGCGAAAGAATTAGAAATTGGTATAGGCATTACCTACCTCGAAAAATACGGTGATGAAATGCGCAATGCCATCAGCATCATCGATAAACATGGTGATATTTTACTTACATACACCAAAGTGCACACCTGTGTCTTTTTCCCTATGGAAGGCAGCTGTGTTGCTGGTGATCATTGGCCAGTTTGCGATTTCCCACATGACGACGGACATATAAAAATCGGTTCAATGATTTGCTATGATCGTGAATTTCCGGAAAGTGCTCGATCGCTGATGCTCAATGGTGCAGAAATAATTGTCACACCCAATTGCTGTGGTCTCGATCATCGTCGCCTTGATCAATTTAAAACGCGCGCTTTCGAAAATGCCGTAGCGACAGCCATGACCAATTACGCAGCACCGACCTGCAATGGCCATTCCATTGCCTTCGATGCTGAAGGTGAATTGATTGTGGATTCGGGCAAACAAGAACAGATCACCCTAGCCCAATTTGATGTAGAAGCTCTGCGAACATATCGGAAAACAACTGTCTGGGGTAATGCATTCAGGCGCCCAGAACATTATCAACAATTATGCAGCAACGATCGTGATGAGGTCTTTACGCGCACGGATGCTTTCAATAGGCCATTCGTTGCTACGCTGAACTCTCACAACTAACGCCTACACAGAAAATAATCAGCGCAAGGTTTATTGAATTTGGCAGTGAGAGCCTAGGATTAAGGCTGCATGAACCAGCCAATAAATATAATATGTCTCAGAACTGTTTTTCTCGTTTTTCTATACATCTCATGGCCATCACTTCAATCAGCTGACCTCTTCGGCGAGGTAGAACTCGAAGAGGGAGAAATACCAATTACTGAACAAATTGAGCTCTATCAACATTTCTTTGGCAAAGTTGATAAGGCTGCGAGTAATGCAAGTAAGCAGTTAAAACTCGCCCTACAACTTCAAACAGACTACCATAATGAAAAATTCTCTGCACTACGTCGGTATATATTAATACGCATCGCTGAATTATGCGGAAACAGCAAAAAGAAGGAAGCCATTGATCTGCAAGTGTTCGTATTTGTCGAACGCTACAAGAAAAAAGAAAGCAATTATCAAGACAACAGCACCTTAATTAAGCTTTTAGAAAAACAGATAAAGAAAGCGGCAAAGGATCACAGGGAATCCATAGCGAGTGAAATAGTAGCCTTGCTCAACGAAAATGCGCTCATGTCATTAAAAGCGAAAGACTACGAGCGGGCTGCAGAGGATCTCAAAAACGTTTCAGCAAAACAATCCAAACTTGGTGACAAAGACGGCGCCAAATTAAGTAAAAACCTTAGTGCCTATATCGAAGATTATCTAGATGAGAAAGCAGATGTCGAAGCACTTAAAGAAAAACTAAAAACAGACCCCACACATGTAAAACATAATAGCATAGTCGGCCGTTTTCACCTAAAAGAGAGCAACTGGGTAGATGCAGCTCCCTTCCTTCAAGCAGCTCAGGAAGTCACGCTTGCACATATTGCTGAAATTGCACAGCAAAAAGATCCCACAGATGAGAATAAAATTGCCTGCATTGTTGCTATTGCCAAAGCTATCGAAGAAAAGTCCAATAAAAAAGACATCGCGATCAAACGCGCGCTTTTACAAATCGGTGTCACCTATCGGTCAGAACTCAATGCACAAAAAACAGCATTAAACAATTCGCAACAAGTCAAATTTAGCATGATCAGCGATCCATTTGAGCACGAACTTGCTAAACTAGGTCCAGATCCACTCAATGACTTCAGCTTTGCCGCTGGTGGCGGAACTGTTAATGAAGCCCGATTGTTGCGTAATGGTTGGGAATTAATCTTTGATCATAAACAAGCCAATTTAACCAGCACATCATTTAAAAATTCAGATGCATCATCATGTGAAGTCAAAAATGGTATACTCATAGTGAAAGCCAAATCTGGAAACAAGGTAGACCTGGGCAATATTCCCGATCGAAATAAATACAAAGGCATTCATATTCGATTTAAATATATAACTCAGGCTCAAGGTAAATTCACCTTAAAAGTCCCTGGCATGAATGGTCAAATAATGTGGGTCTATTTTTATCAAAACAGAGATAAAACATCCAGGGCTGGGTTTACCACTGGATACGCCCACATTTGGTCACCTGCTTACGGCAGTCTACCCCTCAAAGACAATGAGTGGAATGACCTACGCATGATTTGGGACGGTAAAACTGCCGTCGCCTCCCTCAATGGAGTTGAATTTGAAAAATCACCGGCCCGACCCAGTCCTGATGCTGATATTATAAACTTTAGTGTCGGTGGCAAAGAAGACTGCGAAGTTCACATCCAAAGCTATTTAGGGCTTAAACGTTAATACTGCCAAAAATCTAAACTAAGACTTAGACTGCATCCGAAAATCACTTGGGCTTTTCATGCACGCACGTTTAAAGAATCGATGAAACGAATAATACTCTTCAAACCCACATAGTTCAGCGATGGCGTAAATTGGCAAATCAGTTTCACGCAATAAGGACTCAGCACGACGCAAGCGCACCTGACTCAAGGCCGCATGCACTGTCATTCCTGTTTGCTGTTTAAATAAACGTGAAAAGTAACTGCGCTCAAGGCCCACAGCACGCGCAATGTCAGCAGCATTAAAAATTTCACCACTACTGCGCTGAATAAGTTCACGGGCACGAATAACCGATGGATGCTGATCCTTTAAATCACTGCGCCCTTTTGCAAAGGGCTTACCATTCTCACTTAATATCTGCAGTAAGAGTAAATGCAGCAAATGTTGCTGGCGTTGTTGAATCAAAGTCGATTTACTGGTTAGATCTTCATACAAGCGTAAAAAATCATCTTTAATGGTTGAATCGGCGTGATGAATAATTTGATTCTCATGCAGGCCGTAGGACGTTAATTGCTCTCGATAGGAATGGCTATGAAAGCCCAGCCATGCCCAGGTACATCCACCCGTATGTGCGTGTAGATGTTTTTCCGTCATCGGTAGATAAAGAAAAGCATCACCAACCTTTAAATGCTGTTTCTTTTTTCCAATGCGCGCTTCTGCTTCACCTTCGACAATGACATGCAGTGTAAAATGATCTTTAAACCGCGCTCCTCCTTCACCTGCCTGTAATCGGTGCATGCCTGCATAGAGCAAAGCCGCGTGATGATGCTCACTTGGGTCATCGATCGTTTCCGTAGCCAAGAACTCAACCCGTCGTCGCCTATCTCCCAGAAAGTCACAAATATCCATATATTTGTCACATTATGAGCTTATCAGATCACATAAAGTGTTATTATGTGGGCATGACTACAACATTGACCACTGACGCAACTCAGACCAAACGCATTGCCCTGATCGGGGTAAGCCATCGTGCCATCAAAATTTGCAACTCGCTACCAGAATCGCTCACTGATATCTGGGACGTATGTGCGCTCTGGGATATTGACCCCAAACGCTTTGCCGCATTCGAAACCGAGTTCCCCGATCATCAGGCCAAGACCTATGCTGGCCTAGATACCTTAGAACAATTATTGAGAGATGAAAAACCAGACATGGCATTTATCGCCACTCGTGATTGTCATCACGCTGCGCCAGCAATTACCTGTTTAGAACATAATGTCGATGTCATTCTCGAAAAACCGATGGTCACCGATACCGGGCAAGCACAGGCCTTACTCGATGCGGAATCGAAAAGCCAAGCGCGCATACACGTTGCATTTAATTATCGATACCAAGCAAAAAATACTGTCATGAAACAAATGCTCGATGAGGGTATCATTGGTCGCGTAACCACCGTAGAAATGAATTTATATTTGAATGAGGTTCATGGGTCTAGCTTTTTCCAACGCTGGAATCGTTATCGTTCACAATCGGGTGGTTTATGCATCCATAAATGCGGGCATTATCTCGATTTATTAGGTTGGTGGCTCAACCAAAAACCCGTTGAAGTATTTTCTTACGGTGGCTTAGATTATTATGGGCCTGAAGGTGAAATGAATCCTTCCAAGAAAAATGGTCGTCACTGCAGCACCTGTGAAGAATCCAATAAATGTGCCTATCATTTAACGCGCAGTAGAAAAGATAGTGTTGATAATCACAGCTCTTCGTTGACAAATGTGAATCAAGCTAAACGACATTTAAATATTGCTTGGTACAGTGACTACCAACCAGATGCCTGCATCTTTGATGACGATATCGACGTCGAAGACACTTATAGCGCCGTAATTCTTTACGACGGTGGCACCATGGTTAATTTCTCTGCTAATTTTTCTAGCCCATTCGAACAACCACGGATTTCTTTTAATGGTACGCGTGGACGACTTGAACAAGGCTATCATTTTTCACCCGAACAGACCTACACAGGCAATAGTCTCGTCCATTACCCCCTCTTTGAAAAAGATGGCGCACGCGTCATCCCAGTAAAAGCACGGCCAGGCAGCCACGGCGGTGGTGATCCAAGCATGTTAGAAGACATTTGTTCAGACGACGAAACTCATTTATGCCGCGCTTCCGCACGCGATGGTGCTTACGCCGTTGCGATAGGCGAAGCTTTATGGCGCAGTGCTCAAAATAATGGAGAGAAAATTCTGATCGCCGATTTGCTTGGCGAATGGTATTAAACTGGATTTGTTACGTCCTGTATCTGCTGAAGAATTTATCCAAGTACGTATAATGCGGCCAAAATTCTCCTGCCACGATCATTGCACGTATATCTTCTTCCGTTGCCCACTGAGCATCACAAACTTCTTCTTTTTGAAAAATTAATTCGTCCAATTCAACATCACGCTGAAAGAACCACACATCACGAAAGTCATCCTCACGCATGTCTGTATAAATGCATTCTCCGCTATTGGGATCTAGCTGAAGGCCTAATTCCTCTTCAACCTCACGTAATGCAGCTGTCAAACTATCATCACCTAAGACCGCAGATCCGCCAGTTGTTTCCCATATTAATGGATTGGCTTTTGTCGCGGCGCGCTTTGAAATTAAATACTGTCCTTTTGTGTTTTTGATCCAAATATGTACTACCAAATGGTAATCACCAGGCGCTAAACCTTCCCCACGGACTGCTTGACGACCCGTCTTGTTTCTATTTTTATCGTAAATATCCCACAATTCCATAAAACTAGGATTGGTCCTGAATCATTTGCCAAAATAATATCCAAGGGTCAAGCAAATAGCTACCACCTTGTTCAATAATTTGCAGATTAAAATGCGTATGCTCATGCGCACCAATAGCCGTACCTGCTGTTGTTGCGTAGGCGACACCACTTTTACAGGGAATATTTTCATCGACCAATGGATCAATAATATGCGCTGCTGAAAGCAACCACCGACTCTTGTCGTCCCATTGACGCTCACCAACGTGGCGATTATTCCTAAAACCAGATTTTGTGCTATTCAGATAATATTGCGTGTCGAACTTTATTGGCGCATAGAGTTTACAGCCGGCCGGCATGTTGATATCCAAACCGCAGTGGGCAAATTTTCCGCCATACGGCCCCATCCAACAATCTTCACCATTATAACAATCTTCGATGACTGGGCGCCTCTGGGGCAATTCACACCAATGATGCATAAGCTCGGGACAAATTGATTTATCTGCGTCTTGAATAACAAAGCGTGCAGACTGTCGCGGCATACAAACCCAACCACCCATGAAATCTTTTTCGATTAAAAAACCACCACAGTCACCACGGTGATCAAAAGAAGTATCAAAAATATCTTTGACTGCATCAAACCAGATATGAACACCCGCAATATGCAGTGGCTCATAAAAACTATTGGCGTTTCCAACTTCTCGTTTGATTGATACGGGTTCACCATTGATCAACAATTCGCACGTAAATGCATAGGCTGATATATCACCCTTGGTGCCACCATAAGCCTTCCTAGCGTATTCACGCTCAAGCACCTCAGCTGAAGTATTAAGCAGCTCAATGTTTACAAGCCCACCATCAGCGCGTGTATAAGCAAGCACATCACCGTGATTTAATTCGAATGGCGTCATCGTGGATTTATGCTGTCTATTAATCTGCATCGCTACACTTTTAATCCTCTATTAAACAGGTTATTTAGCAAACAATTCTGAATCTATATTTTTAAAGGCTTTAAATTCTAATGCATTGCCAGATGGATCAGCGAAAAACATCGTTCCCTGTTCCCCCACTTCGCCCTCAAAGCGAATATATGGATCGACGATAAATTTATCAACAAAGCCTTTAGCGCGTTCGGCCAGTGCATGCCAATCATCAAATTCCAACACGACGCCACAATGTGGCACCGGCACACCATGACCATCAACGTCATTACACGCATGCGCCGTTTGCAAACGCTCATCCAAATGAACGACAAATTGATGACCATACATATTGAAATCGATCCAGGTATCGGCACTGCGTCCCTCTTCTAGGCTCAGCTTCTGACCATAAAATTCCCGTGCTTCGGCAATGTTGCGAACTGGAACTGCGACATGAAAAGGTGTAAGTGCCATAGAGCGATTCCTTATGCTGCTTTAAAGACTATTAACCAATAGCTTACGGTCTACCATTGGCCACAATCCCATTGCCCAAGAAAAATTGATTGGAGAACTCAAAAAAATGTTTTTCACGTGATGAGCGCGGTGTTGCTGCGTAGCGATCGAGATACTCGTCCGGTTTCCAAAATTCAATAACTTTGTTTTTAAACGTAGCGATGAGCTCTTGATGCTCAGACTCATTGGCGAGATTTTCCCATTCACCCGAATCGTCTTCGATATTATAAAGTTCATGGTCTCCATCTAAATAGTAGGCATATTTCCATTTGTCCTGACGAATCATGCATCCAGCCGCAGACGGCTCTCCTAAAAACGCACTCTCACAGAAAATGTGCTCGCGCTGCAAAGCACCAGAATTATGTAATAGTGGCAAAATACTGACACCTTCACATGAATCCGGAATCGGAAGATTGGTCATCTCACAAATACTTGGGAACATATCACATAATCCAACGATATCTTTGCTTACTTGCCCCCGCTCAATTCCTGGACCTCTTATAATCAATGGCACCTTGGTTGCCGAATCAAAGAACAAGGTCTTATTCCAAGCACCCTTTTCACCACATAAATCGCCATGATCAGAAGAATAGATAACATAGGTATTGTCATCTAAACCTAAATACTCTAATACTTCTAACAAACGACCAATAGCGTCATCCATCCATTCGATGCAGCCATAATAAGCACTTAAATAATTATTCCCGTCTTCCCCTTCAAAACCAAATTTATCCATCGCCTTTTGCACGAACGGCACCGCTTTATCAAAATAGTCGTCAGGCACTTCAGGAACTTGTATTTTCCCTTTGTAGTGTTCATAAAAGTGCTCTGGACAGCGCACTGGAAAATGTGGCTTATCAAAATTCACGCTGAGCATAAATGCCTGATCGGATTGACGATCAACATGTGTTTGCAACCACTTCGCTGCTTCGGCAACACAGATTTCCGTTTGCGTCATTGGTAATGGGATTTGTGTCGCACCAGCATTATCAACTAAATCGCCAAGACCCGCTGGGCCAAGTTCGGATGTGCGCCGCGGATCAGGTTGGTGCGCTTGCCCATACAAATCACCATAAGGCCGCTCTTGATAACCGTGAAATTGCTCGCCGTTAAAATGTGCTTTACCAATTAAACAGGTTCGATAACCATGCTCTGACAATGTTCGCGGAATAGTGCAAGAATTTGGTTCAAAGAAATCGGTATTCGTATAAATGCCATTTGAACAACTGTGCTGACCA
This sequence comes from Planctomycetota bacterium, assembly GCA_028280785.1. Taxonomy (GTDB): domain Bacteria; phylum Planctomycetota; class UBA11346; order UBA11346; family UBA11346; genus JANQLF01. The sequence goes on along the minus strand of JANQLF010000101.1, from coordinate 1,590 downwards.
CTTAATAAACTAGAGCGACTAGGAACACAGAGCGGATTTTGACAGTATGCTTGTCCAAAACGCATACCACCTGCTGCAAGTTTATCCAAATGTGGGGTCCGTATTAATTCATTACCTGCACAACCCATCACACTGGCGTTATGTTGGTCCGATAGAATAAATAAAATATTGGGGCGCTTCGCCATTTTATTTCCCTTCTCTTAGAAATGACTATGCATCACCAGGCTTCCAAGTACACCGTCAGGCTGTTATATAAACGCAACAACTGTATCAAAAAACAGTCTAATTTGTCGATTGCTCAATTCGTTCTATACGAAAGTCATGCGTGGGATGTTCGATAATACTGATAATCATCCTGGCCATTCCGTAGGATAAATCTGAATCGGTAATAAATACGGTATACGCAAAACGGTCACCATGACCCAAAAAGTCAAATGTGTCTCGGATTTGACAGATATCAGAATACGAAAAAGCAATATCTTCTAAGTTTTCGAAATAAACGCGCTCAATCGCCTGAGGTTTCAATTCTTGGTCTTGCGATAGGGCATGAAAATAAGAAATGGGATCATCACGAACTAAAACACCGGATGCTCGTAAATGAACAATATTAGCCTCAGCGTCGTATTCATAGGTCATCATGATGCACTTACCTTAAAACCTGAAAACGTCGCGTAATTACCTGGATTATTACCATGCACGAAAAGACCGACTTGATATTGAGCGCCAGCTACACTGCATTCATTAAATGATTTGCTATTACCTGGCCATGAAATGGTGACGGCATTTTCATGTAGTTGCATTTCTAAATGTACTTGTGCGTCAACGTAGTCTATAAATTCTAAGGCTTCAGGTTGACCCTCAACTTCTCGAGCAAAGACAAGAAAATGTTTATCATGGGCATATTCACGAACGAATTTAATATAATTATCATCGTCTTGGTAAAACACTAAGCCAGCCTGTTCTCCGTTATGTCCCGGCATGATCGTAACATCAACTGATGCACTGAGCTCAGTAGATAAACCAACATGCAGCAACAGGTTTTCGCAGGAGTTACCGGCACCCCACATCGACCCAGTGGTGCATTCCATACGCAACGAAGCGGACTGCTCTTCAATTTTCTCAAGCACCGGGTTGTTAAGCGCAAAATCGGTAATCTTCATGAAGAGACCATGTTGTCAGATATAGCCCCAATTCCAGATTTAGATTGAAGTTCAGCATTGTGAATAAAAATCTGTATTATGAATATTACTGATAAGCCTGTAGCCCGTGCCCTGCAACAGGGTCTCGATCTCCTTAACCTCATGAAGGATGGGGAATCACGCAACTTGGAATCCCTGGCCATTGCGTCTGGTCTCGCTAAGTCCTCTTGCTTACGACTCTTAGATACATTGATCGTGGAAGGTTTGGTGGAGCGTGACCCCAATAGCAAAGCCTATCGTGCCGTTATGCGCCTAGCGCCGCTGATGCTCGGCCGATCACGTGAACGCGAAATCCAGCATCAACTGATGCAATTAAGTAAAGCCACTGATCTCACCGCAGAATGGTGGACCTCTACAGATCAAGGCATGGTTTTGCAATTTCGGCATGCAC
>JANQLF010000077.1 GCA_028280785.1 Planctomycetota bacterium | reverse complement strand
AGCTCCTCTATGTCTAAACAGGCATGCGTTAAATATTTACGCTCCATTAAGTCTTTTGCGATAGCACCTTTAATCGCCAAGAATGAAACTTTATAAAATCCAAGCTTACTTGGTGAATTAGAACTGCCGTATCCACTACCTCCGGAAAGCCATTGTGTACTACCTAGATTACGACGATATTTCACAGCGAAGTAATTATCGGTAACGCCGTACTCAGAATTAACAAATGGCATGACTGTACTTTCGTAAACCGAATCACGACTCCCACCATGGGTTAAATTCATATATTCCTTACTTTGATAGGGATCAGCTGCGACGTCCGCTTTAATTCCCTCATCGAGCATCGTTGCACGCTCATCAACGGTCATCTCATGATTTAAGCGCCACCACAGTTGTTGTTTTTCCCAAGAACCATCATTTTCAGTTGGATACCATGATCCGCTATCAACGTCGGTACTGCTACCAGTCGGCAACGGCACGGCTCCAGTTTCATTAACAAATTCGTCAATAGCCGTAGCAACCGTATTCAAGAGCGCTTTGGTAGCATTTTCGTCACTCGAGCGCTGACCGATATTCACGAAGGGTAAAATCATTGACGCCAAGACCATAATAATGGCAATAACAACTAAGAGTTCGACAAGTGTGAATGCGCGGGAGCGAGTCTGCTTCATGGATATATTTCTGTCCTTATCTATGCCATTTTGACGAATACAGTCCTCTGTTCCGGACATAAAACCAATGAAATTTGTGTTATGTTTATTATTTATTGTACTGTATTTATACATAATTGTCCGGTTTATTGTTATGCTTAGAGTTTAGTGTTATATACCTCATAATTACCCATATAATAGTTTTACTTAAAAATGCCTACCGGCAGTGGGTGTTATGATAACAAAACATTGTTGCAGGACTACTGTTTATTTGCCATCAATTGCCCGAGTAACGGACACGCTTTTGAGCTGTAACTCCTTATTGGAACGAGGCTAAGAGGTACCGCTCTATCTAAAGCACATTCTTTAATGACCGAAGATAAAGCATTCTGAAAATGCTTAGATCAAACAATTTTAAGGAGATTGTTGAAATAAATTATGTAAAACGTGAGACACTTGATAACAGTGATTACCCTGAGCGAATTCTTAGTAATTAATTACAATTAATTGTTCTATTTCATTATGACTGTTATTTTTATTCAGATTATTTGAACAATTTTATTTCAAGCTATCAATGCGATAATCAATAAATTTCTCGTCAGTAATGGTTCGACGATCACCAAGTTGGTGAAGTGGTAATTGCTTATAGGCCTGATAAAGAATCAAAGCATTCTTTTTATCACCATATAAATCGTGAAAGAGGCCCTTATAGATATAATAGTCGGCCTGCAGACCACGTTTATTTGGCTGCTGAGCATATTCATCTTTATCAATCTTACCTGACATCAAAGCAACATTATACCAATGACGCATGCCAAGGACACGCCTCTTTTCAGACCATATGCGATCCGCTGTCCGTTTAAGCGCTTCAGGATTACCTTCTAAGTGCAATAAAATATCTGGCAATAATTCCACTTGGAAGACCAAGTCGGTATTGTTGGTCAACCATCCAGGCACTCGTTCGACATAATCATAAATCTGAGTGATCGCTTTTTTATCCCCTTTGATATAACGTTCAAAAACAAGGGCCGTACGCGCATCAAAACCATGCGAACCACGCACCATTCGTTCAGGATCTTCTTGAAGATCCATGAATTCCTGGGCCTTGCCCTGCATATACAACACCTGCTTTCTTAATTCTTTATCATCACCAAATTCCGAAAGCACTTGCTCGAACTTCTCCTGCATTAATAAGACTTTTAAACGCTGCTTCGGCATCAGCTGTTCGGCTTCAGCGAATCTCCCAAGATCAAGCAAACAATCAAAGACAATCCGCGTTATATCTCTATGTTCATCAATTACTTTCTGTTGCTGACCCATAGAACGTAAGCTCGCAGCCACAACCCCATGTACATGACTATACTCATCAATGATTTTTTGGTATTCACCCATATCACGTAATGCGCGAAGAACTACATGATTTTGATTTGGGAAATAAGTGAGCGTTTTTTCTGTTTCCCCAATAAGTTTTAAGGCATTATAGGTTTCCAATGCAAAGACCTGGTCATCAGGGAAATTCACTTCTCTAAAGCGCAAGAATTCCTGAGTCAAATCTTGGTTACCCTCGGCCCGAACTTCCTTCAGGAAAATACCCCATTGCTCACGTATTTGCGTTTTCAGACGTGGCATAGGAATGCGATACATCGCATACATCTGCCTCAACAATTCATTATATTCAAATGCCTTAGCCAATTCCTTCCAGCGATAAAAACGTATTTGTGGTTCAAAGTCGCTCTTTAGCAAGGTATCCCAAATCTCAAAGGCACCTTCTACATCTTCTAAATTATATTTACACAAACCTAATTTATATTTGCTCTCAATTTCTAGATCTGTGCCTGGATGCAGCGTTCCTATTTTACGATAACGTTCCGCAGCTACTTCGTACAATGCATTTTCAAATAACAGATCACCAGTTTTGATAATATCTGTAACACGAGGCAAGACTCGGTTATAGATTTTGACATTATCAAAGGCTTTATCTTTATGAAATGCATAGATACCGATGTAACCTGATTCCACAGGGAATAATAAATCATAGGTGCAAACTAAAGCATCATCTAAATATAAACGCAATTTTTTACCATCTATCTCTGCACGGACTTTATACTTCACACCATTCTCTAAAGATTTTGTCACATAATCCAATCGGCCCTGCGGCCCTTCAATCATCGAACAGGCATTACCAACTGCGCCATGCTGAAGCGTTAATATTCGTTCGCCAAGCTTATTGTTAGCCATACCCTCAATATTTGGACTATAAATAACAGATAAGTCTCCAGGAATAGAGCCACCTAACATTTCACCTTCAAATTCAATCGCTACGCCTCCATGAATCCGCTTCTTGTAATAAGTCACAAATTCTTGACCTTCTACCGCCTGCAAGCGACCATCGATGACTTCGAATTTACTTGCTTCACGAGTCACCCAAGATTCTCGCCAAGCATCACCTTTATCAAAAGCCTCTTGATAGATCGGATCACCCCAGCTTGCTAGTCGTTCAAGGTAGCGCTGATAATAGACACCGCCCACAATTCCCGCTATTACCAATACGATGACAGCAAGTTTAAGAATGCCAGCATTACGTTTCAGCCAAACTTTGGTAAATTTAAATAAACTATAACTCTGGATATCAACCATTCGGTCAGATTGATAATATTTTAAGTCTGCAATTAATTCATCAAAACTTTGGTAGCGTTGCTCTGGATCTGCCTTTAAGCAGCGGTGGCAAATGGCCATCAATACAGCTGGCACATGTTTTTCTTGCAAATCATGAGCCTCATCAACAAGACCTTCCTTTTTAGCATTCCAGAATACGTCGAAGGAATCACGCATCATGTGCGGACGCTTCATTAACACATGATAAAGACTCGCGCCAAAAGAATAAATATCACTGCGTTTATCCACATGCACACAGGCGGCCTGCTCTGGACTCATATATAATGGCGTACCACGCAAAATATTATCATCGGCCTCATCATTCTCGAGATCTCGGGCAGCATTCCAACCAATGACGTAAACTTCACCAAATTCACCTACGAGGAAATTTTCCGGCTTTAAATTGCGATGAATAATCTGACGCGAATGGGCATAGGCAATGATATCGGCGATTTTCAAGAAAAATTCCACAATGCCATTTACGGTATCAAATTTGTGAATGGCAGATAATTCTTCCGATTTTTCGTTTAGATCTTGCGTTAAATCAGACAATGGAAAACCATTAATCTTTTTCATTACACAATAGATCTGGTGATTCATTGATAAATCTAAATCATAAATTGGTGGGATGCCTGGGTGATCCAAGAGGCTGAGAATAAGTGCCTCATGAATAAGCTCACCAACATCCTCTGAATTTTCAGCCGCCTGTTCAGCCAACACACGCGCTTCAACTGCTCTATTTAAATTGTTATCCTGCAAGCTTATTACAATTTCATCTGCATTATTGGAAGGTAATTGTTCAATCGTTTCATAACGATTTGCTGTTATATCATCATTTTCTTCGAGTTTGCTAAACATAGACTCTTGCTTAATGACAACATCAAGCGCGCCTGGATCAGTATCAGTGGATAAATTATTGCCTAATTCATCATCCACTGTTTCCAAATCAGGCAAAGTATCATCCAGCGAAATATCTATTTTCCCACCAGTTATTGTCTGACGGAGTTTATTTAAAAAGGACATCGAATCACTCATGGCTGCCCTTCCCCTGCACGCTGGCGCTGCTCTTCAATCCTTTGTTCTTGATTGAATTCTACTTCTTCAGGATTTATATTCTGTGGATTAAGCGCTTTTTCTTCACGAGGAAACTTTTTGCGCAAATCAACACGCGCTTTATTACGTAATAAAACCAACGGATTGAATTTTTCCTCATAATACTGTGACATCGATTCGCCTAGACGTATATCTAAAACACGCCACTCATCTGGACTACCACGCATGCCAGTAAAACCAACAATCATACCACAATACTGCTCAGCCATGGAAATCGCATACTCTTCGGCACGTTCGACAACCAATTCCACTCCACGTTGACCAGCAAACTCACTAACAAATGCCTTGTCAGCTGTGTAACTACTTAAAATGCCAAAATCTAAACTAGGGTTACCATCTTTATCGAGTGTTCCTGCCAACAATAAACTCACTAAGTAAACATCTCTTGGTGATAGACCATCCTTAGCAAGTAAATCTGGTAACTTATTGCAAGCCAAGAATTTCACTTCGTTCTTTTTTAATAAATTATAAAAGGACGAGACATCATGTTTGTAAGGATATTTCTTCCACATGCGTTCAACCGATGCCTGCCTATCACTATGTACGAAAATACCAAAGAGTGGCATCAATGACATGCCGTCGACATACTTTTTACAGGTTTGAATAATCTGGGCCCAATCAACCTCATTCGAATCTGACAACGATGCCTTATTGGCATTTAAAATAATTGGCGGTAAATCGACTCCATCTCTCGTATATAACCACATCCTACTTCTATATTCGAGCATACGATGTGGATACTTAACTAAAGCAGGATCCTCGATTGACTGAGCAAAGGCATTTAACGCTGCACGCTCAGGAGTCGGCTCTACATTCAGTAAATATATAATTAAAGCCAAACTGAAGACTGCGCTTACAAGCAACATTATCTTCTTTGCTTGTGCCGCTGATGCATTGGAACCACTTAAATGCACTTCAAGTTCGTGTGTCGATTTATGTTCTGTATTCTTTGCTTCTAATGCTTCTGATACATTCTGTTGTTCTTTACTTTGTGCTGCTATTGCCTCATTAGCCGCATCGCGTAAAGCAGATCGACTTTTTTCAATTCGCTTGGTTATATTCTTTTTAACTCGCGATTTTTGGCGGCTGGTAAGAGGTTGTGCAAGATCCGTGCGCGAAGTCGAACCGGTGCTTTCACCAGCTTGGGGCTTTTGAGCTGCTATTTCTATTTTTTCAACAGTGCCATCGCCCTGGAGTTGAAATACATTCTTACATCCACTACACCGGACCTTTCGACCAATCAATAACGGGTTATTGGGATATTGCTTATCACAGTATGGACACCCAAAACTCGCCGTCATTTTCATAGATTATCAGCCCGTAAAGCCTTGGCAAAGATACAGCTATACACATAGAACACACTGATACCTAGTGGT
>JANQLF010000070.1 GCA_028280785.1 Planctomycetota bacterium | reverse complement strand
CCTCACGCGCTAAATCTTTGGCTTTGCCTTTATTACCCAACGCATCCATAGTGTCACTTTGTGGACCTACAAAGGCAATATTGCAATCGCGCACCACTTGAGCGAAATGTGAATTCTCAGCCAAAAATCCATAACCAGGATGGATTGCATCAACATCAGCTAATTCAGCCGCTGCAATAATATTATTAATGTTAAGATAACTTTCTGTCGCTATCGGTGGTCCAATACATACCGAAATATCTGCTAAACGTACGGGCAAACTATCAGAATCCGCTGTAGAATGAACAACTACCGTTTCAATACCCATTCTTCTGCAGGTACGCAATATACGTAAAGCAATTTCACCACGATTTGCAATTAATAATCGTTTAAACACGTTTTATTCCTCGCTGAGCAGCCGATTAACCAACTAAAAATAATACAGTTCCGTACTCAACGGCTTGGCCGTCTTCCACGCATATTTTCTTAATCGTACCACCAAAGCCTTCGCATTTAATCTCATTAAATACTTTCATAGCTTCTACCAAACAAACGACATCGCCGTCGCTTACTGCAGAACCAACTTTGACATAATCGTCAGATTCAGGGTTTGGCTTCAGATAAACAGTGCCAGGAATTGGGGCAGTAATCTCTTTACATCCTGATAAGTCATCTTGAGCGGCGGCATCGCTTGGTGCTTCTGCTGCTGCTGGAGCAGCTTGCGCTGGAGCGGCGGCAGGTGCTGGCGCAGCAGCAATTGCCGGAGCGGCCTGCATAACATTGATAGCTTCAGCTGGTTTAGCCTTTGCCATTTTTACTTTTATATCATTACCTTCGACTTCTAACTCAACGAGATCATTGTCACGCATAAGACGCGTCAGATCGCGGATAAATTTGATATCAAGGGACACAAGCAGCACCTTTGCAGTAGAGGTTCAGCGCTCGTTAAATTGCAGGGCACAAAAAACCAAATAAACGGTTGCTAACCTATATTTGCTTCTCTGTTTGAGCGAAAATGTGACCATATGAGGCCAAAATTGGCTGTCAATCGTAGTAGATTAGACTCCAGAGCCGTGCTGAATGCCGCGGAAGAGCATTTCCATCTCATCGGGATTGTCAGAGCTTGCTAAGGCATCCTCACGAGTGATCTCTCCCCGCTCAAACAATCCGTAAAGAGATTGGTTAAACGTCATACAACCAAAGTGACCACTGTCGCGAATAGTTGGACCAAGCTCAAGCGTGCGCCCCTCCTCAATCATCTGCTTGATTGTTGGAGTAGCCATCATGATTTCTAATGCAGGTACGCGACCAGGTTGCCCTGCGCGCGGCAGCAAACGTTGTGAGATAACGCCCTGTATGACGATAGATAATTGCATACGAATCAGCTCATGCTGATACGGCGGGAAGAAGTTAATAATACGCTCCATGGTTTGTTGCGCATTAATGGTGTGCAGGGTTGATAAAACTAAGTGACCGGTTTCAGCCGCATCAATAGCCGCTTGAACCGTTTCGGTATCACGCATCTCACCAATGAGGATAACATCTGGTGCTTCACGCAATGCATTACGCAAAGCAGATTGGAAATCGCGCGTATCGATGCCAACCTCACGCTGATTAATAATACTGCGATTATCGATGTACGCATATTCGATTGGATCTTCAATCGTAATAATATGCCTATTAGTGTAATTATTCATATACTGAATAATCGATGCAAGCGTCGTACTTTTACCTGAACCAGTAATTCCAGTCACCAAAACAAGACCGCGGCGCATCATTGCCAAACGCTCGAACGTTTCAGTAGGCAATCCTAAATCCACGAAACTTGGAATATTAGTTTGCACGTGACGCAAAACAAAACCTATTTGACCACGTTGCATAAATGTATTTACACGAAAACGACCAATATCAGTGTCCTCATAGGCCGTGTCGACCTCGTGATTTTTCTTAAAGATTTCACGGCTGTGCTCATCCACTAATTCCATAAATGTGGCTTTAATGTCATCTTTGGTCATGGCCGTTTGCCCCAATTGACGGACTGCACCATCAACGCGTACTGCAGGTGGTGCATCAACTTTCAAAAACAAATCCGAAGCGCGCAGTTGGACCATAGCACGTAAGATATCACTAATATTCATTGAGCTTCCCTATGTGTCAGAGGATGATAAACGCAATAGTAAGGTGTTTTCTAGCTCACGTAAGCCTTGACCGCTTAGTCCAGAGATATGCATCACATGCTGTCCGGTTTTATCCGACAATTCCTGAGCCAATTCTTCAAGCTCTTCGCGCATATCACTTTTATTTAAAACAATCAACTGCTCACGTTTAGCCAATGTAGGGCTAAATCGCTCTAACTCTTTGTTGAGCACCGTTATACGCTCCAATAAATCTTCGACTTCACCCTCGGTAGCATCTAGTAGATGAATCAAGAATGCGCAGCGCTCGACATGTCGCAAAAACTGATGTCCCAATCCAACACCATCTGCAGCACCCTCAATGAGTCCTGGAATATCGGCTAAAACAATCGAACGATCATCACGCTCTATGACCCCGAGCTGCGGTGTTAACGTTGTAAATGGATAACTGGCTATTTTAGGCTTTGCCGCAGAAAGTCGAGACAACAAGGTACTTTTTCCAGCGTTTGGAAACCCAATGATCCCTACATCTGCAATGAGCTTAAGCTCTAATTTCAGATCCAACTTAACGCCAGGCGTTCCCGGCGTTGCCTTACGCGGTACCTGATTCGTAGAGCTTTTAAAATAGGTATTTCCTCTGCCACCAGTTCCACCGGCAGCGAGAACAACCCGCTGATCCTCTTCGCACATATCCGCCAATAACTCACCAGTCTCAGCATGGCGAATCAAGGTACCCATCGGAACTTCAATGAGGAGCTCTTCTCCTGACTTTCCGTGACAATTGCGAGCACGACCCTGCTCACCACTCTTTGCCTTCCAATGTCGGCGTCTCACAAAGGCAGAAAGCGTGTTGAGGTGTCTATTGGTTGTGAAAACCACATCACCACCATCACCTCCGTCACCGCCGTCGGGTCCACCTTCAGGTATAAACTTTTCGCGCCGAAAAGACACACAGCCCTGGCCACCATTACCAGATTTTATCATGATTTCGGCTTCATCGTGGAACATCGCGGCATTCAATCGTGTGATTGCCATGAGGAAAGTGCCAAGCTGCGCAAAGATCCGATGGACACACCATTTGTCGATCTAGCATGCCAAGCATGGCAGTCATCCCACGTAGCTCAGAACGCCAACGATTACCGAAATGGATGAAACGATCGCTCGCGAAAACTGGCCAAAGTGCACAAACCAATGAGATTTTACGACGCTATAACTTGGTGACCGTTTGCGAGGAAGCCACCTGCCCCAATCGTAATGAATGTTACTCAAAAAACGTAGCCACCTTTATGCTCATGGGTGAGGCCTGTACACGTACTTGCACCTTTTGCGATGTCAAAACGAGTTGGGATTTACCCGCCCTAGATGTCAGTGAGCCGCAACGAGTTGCCGACGCCGTTGGTGAACTCGGCCTCGAATTTGTGGTTCTCACCTCCGTCAATAGAGATGATTTAGAAGATGGTGGTGCCGAACATTTTGCGAATACGGTTAAAGCGTTGCGCCAAGCAAACCCACAAGGATTAATAGAAATATTAACACCAGATTTTAATGGTAACGCAGATTCTTTAAAAACAGTCGTCGATAGTAAGCCCGATGTGTATAATCATAATTTAGAAACCATCCCGCGGCTCTATCGTACCGTACGACCACAAGCAGATTACCAACGCTCACTGAATTTATTACAATCGATTAAACACATTGACTCCGGTATTTGGACAAAATCTGGCATCATGGTTGGTTTAGGTGAAACCGATGACGAAGTTCGTTGGGTCATGGAAGATATGCGCAAACATGACGTCGATATTTGCACCATTGGTCAATATTTACGACCGAGCTTAAAACATCATGACATCATTCGTTTTGTAGATCCTGAACAATTTGAAGTTTATAAACAATGGGGTAACGACATGGGGTTTAAATATGTCGCATCAGGACCCTATGTACGCTCAAGTTATTTCGCCGAAGAAGTTTTAAAAGGCGCCACAAGTTTAGAAGACTTGGGTAAATAATCAGCGTTTTTCAATACTTCCATCACACTCGCCACAAACCCAATCCAAACACGGCCAGGCATTAAGCCATTGATCATTAACCTGAGCAATTACCGCACCGGTTGCAGCAGAAATAAAATTCTGCTCGGGTACATCCCAGAATCCCGGTCCACGGCTCAATGCAATGCGTCCAGTATCTAAACCACCGCAATAATGGTGTGCCCATTCACGCCAATCTTCACCAAGCATGCGCGCTATAGCTGGAATACTGCCATCAAAAGGCACCCAACCTTTTTGAGTCTCAACTTCAATCCAGTGATGAGCGTTTAACAATGTGTTATGGGCAATAACCCCTCCGCACAGTCGCCATGCACGACCACGTTCCTCAAGCAGTGCCCCGGCATACAAGGCAAGATCCAAACAGGTTCCGCGTAAAACATCTTTACGTGGGTGATCATCTAATGCATGCACACGATAATGATAGTCGAAAGCTTCGATAATCTCACAAAACAATGGGTATAATTCACTAAATTCTTGGTCTGATTCGTTTAATTTTCTTTGAGCATTAATTGAAATATCATAACTAACAAAAGCATGTGGCTGAGGATGTTTTAATTCGGCTTGCCAATATTGCTCGCATACATCGAAGCTGCATTCTGCATTGAAAGATATATCACTCATCTGAATCGATTTCTGCCAATCAAAATCATCAAACATACGTACGATAAACCATTGAACATGATCTACGCCGGGTGGTAAATGCACCACCGTTTCCCGCTTCCAAGTAATCCTCTTCTCATCGTTCTTACCAAGAATAAACGGACGAAAGTGTGCCAAGAATTGCCGCCACAGACGTTTGAGCCTAGGCGCCGTGTCCAACGGGCCCCAACTTAACCAATTACAACAAACGAAAGGGTCGATAAATCCCGCTTCATCTATTGGCAGCCCTTCTATTAACCACTGTTCAACTTGATCAGCGCTTACACCAAAACGTTTAGCTGTTGTTGCCCTATCTATCGGTGCGTTTGGATGCGATACGCCAGGCAAACAGCGTTGCATTAAGCACTTTCTGAAGATGAGGTTTCTTCTTCCTTGAGCATCGATGTTTCATCATCGTCATCATCAAGCAAAGAACGTCCAGCTTTCCAAGCGTAAACGGCTTTAATTGCCCCAGGGATAAATCCATAAAGGACATAACCTGTCGTTAAAATAGCCAAAGTCGTATACTGAGTAAAGTACACCAAGAAGTAAATACCACCAAATAATGCAATGAATTTCTTAAAGCCCATCCGGCCCGCCAACAAGGTATTACCCAAGTGAGGGAATTTAATGCTGCTCACCATCAATAGACTCACAAATAATACCATGACCAAAATAGCATAATTAAAGTATGGACCCCACTCTGCTCCACCCTCTAACTGATAAGATAAAATCCATGCACACAAAACAGATGCAGCTCCTGGAGATGGAAGACCTTTAAAATAATCGGTGGCCTCTTCGGAATGTTCAACATTATAACGAGCCAAGCGTATAGCTGCCAATATTGGATAAAAAATTGTAATCGATAAGACACCACGGTGATCCAACCAATTTCCACTATCACCAATCACCAAACTGTGGACCAACAATGCAGGGGCAACGCCAAATGAGACAACATCGGCCAGACTATCTAATTCTGCACCAAATTCACCATCAGTTCCAGTCATCCGCGCCATTTTACCATCAAGCATATCGCAAATCATTGCTGCAAAAATTAAAACACAGCCAGCAGTTAAATGACCACTCGACGCACATAATATTGCAGCAACACCACAACCAAGATTACCAGAGGTGAAAACGGTTGGTAATACGGGCAGTTCTTTCAAACGCCGCTTCACACGTCCGGGAAATTTAATACGATCACTCATGTGTTGCTGTGCCCTCGCTCGTTAACCGAGCAAGCACAGTTTCGCCACATTTTACCTTATCGCCAACGGAAACTGAGATTTCATGGGCCACTGTTACAGGAATAAATAACTCGGTACGCGAACCAAATTTAATCATTCCATAAAGTTCACCGATGCTTAACTGGTCCCCTAGACCATTGGCGCATATTATGCGACGTGCAATCAGGCCACTTATTTGGCGAACAACAATTTGAAATGACTGACCATTCATATCATCAACTTGAATACCCAGGGTATTCGCCTCGTTATGATGAGTCGCATCAGGATGACGAGCATCTAAAAATTTACCAGGTTTATAATGCGTATAGGCAATCGTACCGTTTACCGGTGACCGGTTAACGTGCACATCAAACACAGAAAGAAAAATACCAATACGTACGGCTTTGCCTTTTATAAAGTGATCATCATCAACCTCTTCAATGTCAGCAATCGTGCCAGTAGCTGGCGAAGCAAATGCTGACGGATCATCAGGTACCTGTGGCTGGGGATTACGAAAGAACGCCACTACAAACAGACAAATAACAGTAGAGACTGCGCAGCCAATATGGCTAGCCAAACCTTCTGGGAGTAAAAACACCACCCACGAACACAATAAAAATGCTGCGACTATATTCGTCCATCCCCAGCGTGCGATGGTCATAAATAACCCAACTTGAGGCAAGTAACTATAATAAGTTGAATTAAAAAAGCCGCAGTTATTGGTAGACGATATAACGTGCCCACAATCAAATACCAAGCAAGCAGCCACAGCAAAAATGTGAACACCACCAATATATTTATATCAATATACAAGCGGCCACAGATACTCACAGGAATCAACAAGGCACCAAGTATTGCCAAAGGCAACCCAATGTTTGCGCGACGTCCTAGCAGGCCGCTGTAGTCAACATGTGAGGCATTTTCATATTTCATTGCTGACATCAGAAGCAGACATCATTCATTGTCCAGATCCAATACTAAGCGAAAACCAACTTGGATCGACGGCGTTGAGCTGTCAATATAACGCACTGAAGTCGTGCGAAATCGAAAGTCATCTTTGTCCTGAAAACTACCGCCACAAATCATCACTAACTGATTTTGTTGATTATGCGCATCGACAAATTCGGCCAATGAACCGCCCAAATCATAAACACCGGCTACATTTTGATCAAACGGGAAGGAACCGCCTCGTAATAAAATCTCAAAAAAGCGGCCACGTTCATTCTCTTTGTTTTGTAGACTGCGAGCTGAATGACAAAGACCCCCTTCTTCTAATTCGGGCTTATCACCCCATGGATAGACACGGCCATCTCCACTTTGAGCAGCCAACCGCCATTCATGTTCAGTAGGCAAGCGCCATCGCCACGCCTTACCCATAGCTCGATCGTGCTGCTTTCGCCACTCAATGTAGGCCAGAACACTATTATAGTTCACGCCATAAACTGGTGTCTTAGGATCTATCCCTATCCCTCCTTTACTCTTTCTAAAAGCATGCATCAATTTATATTTACCATTACTACCCGCACGCCAAATTGAACGTTCGCGATGAATTAAATCCCTCGGCGCACACTTCAACCTTATGCTCCGATCGCCTATTGAATTAAGAAACTCTAAATATTCACCACAGGTAATTTCATATCTAGCCATCCAGAACGGACTCACATAGACATCTGTACGACGCAATTCGCCATCATAAACGAATCCACCAGCAATATAACTCATCGCTGTCTTAGTGTTGGGTTGAGCAGGTACTTTATAAGCAAAATCAACGCTTTGGCCGCGCAGCAGTTTTAATGCGCTAACCGGTTTATTATTTACTGAAATAATATAACGACCCCGATTCAATTCTTTAGCTTTATTAATGGGCAATGAAATTAACTCATTCCCCGGTGATAAAATCCCATCCACAGAATACGCCAACGGTTTCAGAACAACATTGTCGATGTCAGATAAATTTTTTACTAAAGCTTTCTCTTTAAACAACAATCTATATCGACCCTCAGTGTCATATTTTGATCCAAATAATGCAGCCATCTCCGCGGCCGTTTCGTCACCACGCTCTTCATAACGCTTTACCTCACGCTCATAATGGTCTGCCCATGCACGACGCACTTCCTCGGAACGAGGGTCTAAGTCCTCCGCCCTGCTCAAAACCGTAATAATTCGTTTATTTAAGTTGAGTTTATTTTTCTCAAGCACTTCTAATTCTTTATCTATTTTAGCTAAATCACGCGGCTTAATCCCCAATGTGCGTTCACGCTGTCTCGATTTCAGTAAATCTTCATAAAGGCCCTGCTGTTTGTTAAAGTCAGCTATGATCCCTTGATATTCTTCAAACACGCGCCGAGCATCTTCTCTACGTTTTTGTTCGACTCGCTCTGCCTCTAAAGTGTCTAACTTTAATTTGATTTCATCACGCAAGCGCAACACATCGTTGCGCAAATCAAATTTATCATTTCGCAAATTCTCCAACACCGCATTGGCCTTGGTGAATGCAAGGTTCATATCACCGAGCTTAACGGTAGTACGCACTTCAGATATCATGCCATCGAGGACAGCGCGCTCTTGCTGGTCTCTTTCCTTCTGTTCACCCTGAGCAATTTGCAAACGTAAATTCCTAATTTGAACCGTCTCTTCTTCATCCAGCAACAAATAAGCTTGATTCAAAAACTTTAATGCCTCAACCCACTTTCCACCCTCAGTCGACTCTTGTGCCTTTACCAACAAACGCCCAGCCTCTTCAATCTGCTCTTTTTTGCGACCCTCCGCTTCCAATTCACGCTGCTGCTTCTCATAGGCAGCCTTCAGCTTATTAGCACGTTTCAAACCATCCTTCGCCAGATAATCATTGTTATCAAATTCTATAATTCGTTTAAATGAGTTTCTCGCTTCGTCATACAACCCATTAGTCAAATAATAAAAAGCTTCAGTTCGCCATTTATTAACTTGGTCTTGGTCTAATTTTTGTAAATAAAATCCAAAACTCATTACTGCAATCAGAAACACTGCAGATAATATAAGTCCTGTTTTTACCTGAGCCTGGTTTTTGCGCATGAAACGCAAAATCCGCTCCGGTAGATTATCAGCATAGGCGGTAACAGATTCTCCAGCCAGATAAGCATTCAAATCTAAAGCTAATTCATCCACAGTCCGGTAACGCACTTTTGGATCATGCGCCATCGCTTTATGGACAACAGCTGCCAATTGTGGTGAAATATCATTACCTAAACTTTGTTTATTTATTGGTACCCATTGCCCCTTCGCGACTTGATCCAACACCGTTTCAACATCGAGACCGGTATAAGGCAAAGACTTACTTAGCATTTCATAAAGAATGACACCCAATGAATAAATGTCGCTCCTTTGATCCAAAGTATCACGATGTCCCATCGCCTGTTCCGGACTCATGTAAGCAGGCGTACCAACCGCATGACCCTCTCTCGTTACATAAATTCCACTATCCGATTCTTGAGCGTTCTGAGAACGTACGCTTATAACATCTGCTTGATTCATCACTTTAGATAAGCCCCAGTCTACTACTAGGACTTCACCATAATCACCAATCATAATATTAGATGGTTTCAAATCACGATGAAGCACACCATGCGAATGGGCAAAACTCATGGTATCACAGACTTTTAAAAATAACTGCAATAATCGAAATCGACTGTCAGCATGACCTAGATGTCGCTGAATTTCTTCGCTTAATTGCCGGCCCTGAATTTTCTTCATGGTGTAAAACAATGTACCATCAGGTAACACATTAAGGTCGTGCACAGGAACAATGCCGGGATGTTCTAATTGTGCGGTTACCTGTACCTCATGAACAAAGCGCGCTATTTGTGTCGGAATGCGATCATCACCGCGCATAGTCTTTAATGCAATTTCTCGACCACAGTCCTTATCTTGCACACCAAAAACCAAACCCTGAGCGCCTTGCCCGAGTAGCTCTTTCATTTCATAGCGAGGTTCATCCTGATGAGCAGTGATTGATTCCTGCCATTGATCCATCTGCTGGTCTAATGATTCACCATCCTTGAGGCCCTTAAAGCGCTTAGTCAGCTCTTCACCATCTATCGCAAACTGCTCTGCGTGAGATTCAATGGTTTTCACAAACATTTTCGTCTGCGTCTCTTTAATTGGAGACGCAATGCCCTTGTCGTAAACTGTTGTTTTATCTGAACCGCTTTGTTCGCTCATGGCCCAGCTAGCCTAGCACCAACTCCGCTATTTGAACAGCGTTAAGCGCCGCGCCCTTAAGTAATTGGTCGCCCACTACC
Source organism: Planctomycetota bacterium (assembly GCA_028280785.1). Taxonomy (GTDB): domain Bacteria; phylum Planctomycetota; class UBA11346; order UBA11346; family UBA11346; genus JANQLF01. The sequence goes on along the minus strand of JANQLF010000070.1, from coordinate 8,353 downwards.
CACAGATCTAACGTCTTATCCTGACTGATATCCTTGCGGATACGACCAGCATAGACATCATACTGCTCCGATGCGTCTATAGGCATGGCCCAACGATTACTCTCACGATCTTCAAGCACTTGAACACCAGGCGCACCCTTCAAAAGAGCGTAAGCTTCATCAATATCCATTTCATTGGTGAATTCTATATTAAGTGCTTCGGCATGAGTTCGTAGCACTGGCACGCGAACACAGGTTGCATGCACCTTGATGCTTTGGTCCTCAAGCATTTTATGCGTCTCATTAACCATTTTCATTTCTTCTTCACAGTATCCATTTTCCTGCAAAGGCGAATTGTGAGGAAATAAATTAAATGCATATGGAAATGGCAATACTTCTGGCGTAAAAGACTCTTCATTGAGGTATGCACGTGTTCCATTGTACAACTCTTCCATTGCCGCTTGACCAGCACCCGATGCTGCCTGATAGGTTGCAGCATGAATTCGTTTAATCGGATTAACACGATGCAATGGTGCCAATGCTGTCAGCATAATGATTGTCGTACAATTTGGATTGGCGATTACGCCCTGATGTTGTTTTGCAGCATCAGGATTAACCTCTGGCACAACCAACGGCACACCTTCTTCCATGCGAAACGCAGAGCTGTTGTCGACCATTAAACAACCGGCATCGACACAGGCCTGTCGAAACTTCTTAGAGATACTGCCGCCAGCACTAAATAAGGCCAAATCCAAGCCTGCAAAACTATCTTCGGTGAGCTCTTTAACGGTCAGCTCTTCACCTTTAAATGTCATGGTTTTACCGGCGCTACGTGATGAGGCTAAAAGGTGAAGTTCATCAACGTTCAAGCTGCTGCGCTCGAGCACCTTGAGCATTTCAACGCCCACTGCACCAGTAGCACCTGCAACTGCGACACGTAATCCCATTTCATTCTCCATTTGGTGGGCGCACATGCTTAAGCCAACACTTCAAAAGCAACCCAAATTATCCACAAACGGCCACGGTAAGGCACGCTAAAGCACTATTTGAGCAAAGCTTACTGCAATGTTGACATACTAAGGGTCGTTTTATATTTCGATGCCTGATGGCCATAAGAGCGACAAGACGCTGAGACCATCACCTACTTCCTGTTCTTTCAATCCGATTGCTCTGAATTTTATTGAGAATCGCTTTAATCGGTCTAACCCCCTCCAAATTTATTTATGTCCAACGGCACGCTCGTCATAATCGACGGCCACTATTACGCTTATCGTTTTTACTTTGGCATGCCCAAGTTAACTGGACCAAATAGTCGTCCAACCGGGGTAACTTATGCCTACGCCAACATGTTTCGTGAATTCAGAGAGGACCCAGAAGTAACCCATTTGCTACTCGTTTTTGACCATAAAGATCCCACCTTTCGCCATAAAATGTTCAAAGAATACAAAGCGCACCGTGATCCCATGCCAGAAGATCTACGCGCGCAATTACCTGACATCGAACAATTAGCAGGCTGCAGTGGTGTTCCAATTGTATCTATGTCTGGATATGAAGCTGATGATGTCATTGCAACTATCGCCAAGCACGCAGCAAAAGACGGTTTAGATGTTCGCATCTGCTCTAACGACAAAGATCTTGATCAAATATTATCTGATCAAATCAAAACCTGGGATCCTGCCAAAAATAAAATTCGTGGTCCAGAGGAAATTCACGAAACCAAAGGCATTAAACCCGAGCAAGTTATAGACTATTTATCAATGATAGGCGACTCGGCTGACAATGTTCCTGGAATTAAAGGTGTCGGCCCCAAAACGGCAACTAAATTGCTCGATAAATATGGATCCCTTGAAAACATTTTAGCACATACCGATGAGCTCAAAGGCAAACAGAAAGAAAATGTTGAAGCCTTCAAAGATGTAGCTGAATTGACCAAAGACCTTATTACCATTGTTGATGTTCCAGATGCACCTGCTTATGGTGATTTTAAAAAGAACGATACTATTTCTGATGATGCGAAGGCGTTCTATGAGGAACTAGGGTTTAGCGTCGGTAAGTTTTTCCCAACTCGAATTGGAGCAGCCTCCGACAATAGCACCTATGAAATTCTAAGTGCCAAAACACTTAAGACGTATCTCAACAGAATTCGCAAGCATGGACGCTGTGCTGTTGACACAGAAACCACGCACATTGATGCACAATATGCGGATTTAGTTGGGATCAGCTTCGCATTCGGTGAACACGACGGTCGGGGCGCCGCCTATCTACCCATCCAATCACTCGATAATAAAAAATGCGTAAAATGGGATGACGTTAAAGACGAACTGCAAACGTTCTTAGAAGACCCAAAAATTGGGAAAATTGCTCAAAATGCCAAATATGATGTGCGTGTATTTAAACGGGCAGGCATTCATGTAAAAGGTCTCAATGGAGACCCAATGATTGCCAGCTGGCTGCTCGATCCAGCACGTCCAGGACATGGTCTCGACTATTTAACCAAAGCTTTTTTACTTGAAGAAAAAATTCCCACGAGTGATGTCATCGATCTCAAGGGCGGTCAAACAATGGCCGAAGTTGATGTCGAAACTGTTTCAACGTATGCATGTGAAGATGCTCAGTGCACCTGGCGACTTGCAGAATTACTCGAGACCGATCTCAAAAAAGATAAATTATTAAAAGTTTATCAAGAGCAGGAACTTCCACTCGTTGACTGCCTCGCGTCCATGGAGTTCCTTGGCTTTCATGTCGAAGAGCAAATTATTAAAGACAAGCAACAACACCTCGAAGCTTATCTCGATCAAGTATTAGCTGAAATTCGTGAAATAGCTGGCGATGACTTTAATCCAGGCAGCCCTAAACAGGTAGCAACCATGTTGTTTGAAAAATTAAAGCTCCCTGTTATTCGCAAGACGAAACGTGGACCAAGCACTGACGTCAATGTTCTCGAAGCACTTCGTCACCAACATGAATTGCCCGATCTCATACTCCAGTTCCGTGGTTTATCAAAACTGATCGGAACCTATTTGCGCACGCTTCCTGATTTTATAAATCCGCAAACCCAAAGCATACACACGAACTATCATCAGATTGGTACTGAAACTGGGCGCTTGAGCAGTGATCACCCAAATTTGCAAAACATCCCTAAAAAGACTGACCGTGGTCGTGAAATTCGCGCTGCATTTACAGCAAGAGAAGACCACATTCTTCTGGCTGCTGACTATAGCCAGATAGAACTACGTGTACTCGCTCATTTTTCAGGTGACGAAACCCTTCAATCTGCCTTCCAAGATGAACTTGATATCCATCGCTTTGTTGCTGCACAAGTCAACGGATTAGAGGAAGATGAAGTTACACCACAAATGAGGCAAGCAGCCAAAGCCATCAATTTTGGCATTATATATGGCCAATCAGCCTTCGGTTTATCCCAACAATTGGGTATTACGCGAAAAGAAGCACAGACCTTTATTGATGATTATTTTGCTCGCTTTTCTCATGTGAGAGACTATATTGACTCCGTTGTCACAGATGCCGAAGAACGTGGATACGTTGAAACGATAGCAGGCAGACGACGCTATATCCCTCTCCTAAAAAGCAGTAATCACAACGAACGACTAAGTGGTCGAAGAACTGCTTTAAACTCTACAATTCAAGGAAGTGCGGCAGATCTCATAAAACGAGCAATGTTACGATGCTCAAATCAATTGCCCACTGAAGCAAACCTACTTATTCAAATACATGATGAACTCATTGTTGAAAGTCCAAAATCCTGCGCTGAAAAAGCAGCACAGGCACTTGAAAAATCCATGACAGGAGCATGGAAATTATCAGTCCCGCTACGAGCAGATGTTCGCCAAGGTCAAGATTGGCTAGCGGTTAGTTAAAATCCTATCAGGAGTAATTTCGTCGATGAACGACACACATACAGACTCACGCCAACGTTACGGCAATCGCAGACGTCGCGGTTATGGCAATAATCGAAACAATAATCGCAATCATAATCGTCAGCGTCGCGATCGAGATTCTAATCAACAAGCAGAAGTGCAGTTGGCAGACATCGACCTCACTGTACCTGATGATAAAACTATTGTCATTGGCATTACCGGAGAACCAGGCGCTGGAAAAAGCGCTCTTTCTACTGAATTTGAAAAACTCGGTGCAGAGATAATTAACGTCGATGAACTTGGTCATGCAGTCATTGAAACTGCCGCCAACAAAAAGAAAATTGTCGATGCATTCGGCAAAGACATCCTCGGTGACGACAAAAAAACTATCGATAGAGGTAAATTGGCCGCCAAGGCTTTTGCCGACGCCGAAAGCACTGAAACCCTCAATAAAATTGTGCATCCGCGCTTAACCACCAAAGTTAAAAGTGTCATGAAAAAAGCGAAAAATTTCGCTGTCATCGACGCCGCTCTTCTGCATGAATTAAAACTTGGTGAATTATGCACACACACCATCTATGTGCGCTCACCTCGTGACCTGCGCCTCAAGCGTGTAGCTGAACGTGGCTGGGATGAAGAAGAATTATCTCGTCGCGAAACTGCCCAAGGCGACGCCGATGAACGTCGACGCCTTTGTGCTTTAACCGTCGACAATAGCGGCGATCTCAATCTTTTAACGACATATGCAAAAACAATTTTAGCGCGTCAATTAGGCATCGACTTAATCGCACGTAAAAATGGCGAAGAGGAAATCGACCCTAATCGCGAGCCAGTCGAAGCTAATCTTAGTGAATACTTAAAACGCGATTTACCTGATCTTCAAGAAGAGGCTGAAGGTCTTGGTGTACGTGATGCTCGTTGGCTTGATAAACATGACCTTATTTGTGAAATATTGCGCCGCGTCGCTGGCACCCGCCAAGATAGCATCGTCGTAGAAGGATTTTTGGAAATTCACAAAGAGCAGCATGGCTATGTACGCTCTAAAATTAATCACTATGCATCATGCTCGACGGACACCTACATCAGCGGTCAGCAATTACGACGTTATGGTCTTAAAGCTGGCATGCATATTACTGCTGTTTCACGAGCCCCTCGCGGCAACGAACGCAACTTGCAATTGCTCAACATCTCAACAGTGATGGGCGAAGAAACAGAGAACAGAACGCGCGTCCAAAACTTTGACTCATTAACCCCCTTACACGCTGAAGGTCGTCTGTTTATGGAGCGCTCTGACGATCCTTACGACCTCAGCCTGCGCATCATCGATTTAGTTGCACCCATTGGTAAAGGTCAACGTGGTCTCATCGTCGCTCAACCAAAATGTGGTAAAACGGTCTATTTGCAAAAAATTGCCAATGCCATTACCACCAATAATCCAGAAGTGGAATTAATGGTACTTTTGGTAGATGAGCGCCCTGAAGAAGTAACTGACATGGAACGCAGCATCAAAGGTGAAGTTATTGCATCGACATTTGATCAACACTCGAGTCGCCACGTTCAAATAGCTGAAATGGTAATCAATAAAGCAAAACGCTTTGTCGAGCGTGGAAAAGATGTGGTCATCTTACTTGATTCCATAACTCGTTTAGGCCGTGCTTATAACTCAGAAGCTCCAAGCAGTGGACGCATTATGTCTGGCGGTCTTGAGTCAGGCGCTTTAATTAAACCTAAACAATTCTTTGGCGCAGCCCGTAATATCGAAAACGGTGGATCCTTAACCATTCTGGCAACGGCCTTGGTCGACACCGGTAGCGTTATGGACACAGTGATTTTTGAAGAATTTAAAGGCACTGGTAATATGGAATTAGTCCTCGATCGTCGCCTTTCTAACAAGCGTATTTTCCCAGCTGTTGACGTTGCTCAATCTGGTACACGCAAAGACGATTTACTGATCACCAACGAAGATGAATTAAAACGTGTTTGGGCATTGCGCCGATTCTTGGCAGAACGCAGTCCTCAAGATGCCATCGAATTCCTTAAGAAAGAATTGAAAAAGTATAAATCCAACGTCGAGTTCTTGATGAGCCTCGATCCGGATAAAATGTCCTTTCGATAAACGCACGACAAATACAAAACAATTAAAGCACCGTTCTACAGACGGTGCTTTTTGTTTGTAATTCATCAACTTGTGTAACTCCAATTCTCTGATAGGTCATATATTTAAGTGGTGATTGGAAAAATTATCATTACCCTAAGCTACATTCAGCCAATAAACATGAAATGAAACATGGGATTTAAACGCAAAGCGACCGATTTACCTGAAGGCGATTTGCCGACCGATTACTACCGCAAGGACGGTATATTGGTCCATTCTCTTACTGCTCATGCCCTTCATGCCATAGAACGCTACATTGAAGAATTTGCTGCGCAAAACGATCAGAGCCATAGTGATGCGGCAGAAGACTGGTTAACGCGATTCTATAAGGGTTGGGCACGAGCACGACTGCTTGAGCATTATTACGGCTGGCGCTGCTGGAGTGCATTTGGCGATGATAATTTTGCACTCTTCAGAAGATCGAGCCTGCTACATCATGTTGAAGAGAGTATTCTCGAAGAAGTGGCTGAACGTCTAGCCAGTGGTGGAGAGAATCTGGATATCATAGATTGGGCCATGTCCGATGATCGCGAGTTAGACCCCATCCTTTGGCTTTTGGACCGTGTCGACATTAATGCGCAACGTCAGCGTTTATTGACCGATCACATTCGCACATTTTTGGACGAGATTTTTTAATATATACATTTATGACCACTCTTCTGTTCTCTGATTTAGACGAGCGACCCTACCTCAGCGATATTATACTAGACATGTTTCAGCGCGCAGGCCCTGGACGTGACCATGCTGTTTGTGGTGAACCTCAGCGCATGGGCATGAAACCAAAAAAAGAAGATTTCGATGCGTCAATGGGCGTTCTATTTGCAATAGAAGACGGTCATCCGCAGGCTGCCATATGTATCTGCCCCTATTCTGATGAGCAAGTAACCCTATGGGGACCCGTGTTTAAAGAACATATTCGAGATGATTTATCGCATCAATTACTTGATTATGTAAAAAATGCATTGGCCCGCTCTAATTACGCCAGTTATCGTGTTATGATAGATACCCGTAATCGGCAGATGCGCGATTTTTACTTAAGCTGTGGCCTGCAAAAATTCGAGGACAACATCTTATTTAGTCGTCGCATTGAAAAACCTGCTGATGTTCCGCGTTTTCCCGTCGACGTCGCCAAACCGAACGAATACAGCCGAGTATTCGACTTGTTAAATATCAGTTTCCCTGAAAATGGTCATTGCAGCCCGGGTATTGAACAGCGAGTTTTGGAAGGCTACACCCATTACGTCATTCGCATCAACAATGTTATTGAAGGTTGTGCAGTGATTAGCCGCAACCAACAACGCTCCTGGCTAAGCCTTTTATGTATGGATGTGAGCCAGCGCAGCCGTGGCTACGGTCATGATTTGCTTAATGGCATTATTAATAATGAATACAGCAAAGGCTCGCAAGAGATTGCTTTTGAAGTGCTCGCTAACAATAAAGCTGCGCTGAAATTATATGAGAGCTGTGGTTTTGAAAAACAATGGACTGCTACTATTTTTACCGGTCCACTTTAAATTGATTTATTAGGACAACCACGAATCCAAATAGCCTTGTATAGGCAACCAATCTGACTTCGGAGTCTGCGCACCAATTACCTGAATAACTGCCGCTGCCGACATGGCACCTAAGGTACCGCAAATATTCAATGGTACGCCACGAATATAACCAGCCAAAAAGCCAGAAGCCCAAATGTCACCAGCGCCGGTCGTGTCTATCGCTTCGACTATTTCAGCTTCGACATGATGACGCTCTTCACCCTGGCAAACCCAGGCGCCTTCTTTGCCAAGTTTGACTACTGCTAATTCACAATGCTTGGCCAAATCATATATAGCAGCTTCAATACCATCTTTATGCCATGCGCCTGCTTCATCTTCGTTGGCAAAAACAATATCCACACAATTAATTAATAAATCATCAAGAATAGCGCGATTCGCTTCAACAACCTCAAAGGAAGCCATATCCAATGCTAATTTACAACCTGCGTCTTTAACAGCATTAGCGATAGAACGTGTTAATTCAGGATTGAATAACGTATAGCCTTCAAGCATGACCACTTTAGCACCAGCAAACAGCTCAGGCTTAAAGTAATTTGGTTCCATCATCCCTGCAGCACCTAAGGTCGTACGCATGGTTCGTTCAGCATCCGGTGTAATCAGACTTAATACGTGACCGGTATGCTGCGTGTCATGCGTACTTAAGCGCGCTTCGCAATTATGATCAGCCAACGCTTCTTTAAAATACGTAGCGTATTCATCATCACCACAAGAACCAATAAACGCCGATTTAATACCAAGCTGTGCACAACCGACGGTTGTATTCGCTGCTGCACCGGGCGGTGCAG
>JANQLF010000065.1 GCA_028280785.1 Planctomycetota bacterium | reverse complement strand
TAAGTCATTACCTTTAAGGCCCAGCGCCTTTGCAAACTTATCTACATCACCAATGGGGAGCTTCATCGACCCTTTGATGAGCATCGTGATAGCATTCTTGGATTTACCGACCTTAACTGCGAACTCCTGCTGCTCGATTCCGGCAGCTTTGATGTGTTCTTTTAGGAGGGCAGCATGTGTTCAAAATGTTCGACGGTGATTGGTTCGAGTTTCATAATACGGAGAGGGCACTCAGATCATCCAGTGCGTATCGCTCATCGTCTCCTGCGCTTTGTATGGTAATGTGTTTACCTAGTAGTTTGTCTCGTAATTTTCCAAGGAAAGGTTGTGTAATCTTTTTTCTTTTGTTTATTTCTAATACTTGAGATAAAACATCAATTTTAACATGAGGCCTTCCTTTAACCTTTAGGTAAAGCAACAGTGATTGGACGGACTCTGGATACCCTTTCCTGAAGGTGCCTCGACCTCCAAAGTATTCAGGTTCTTTGTAGCTGCTTTCTTCGTTGCTTTTAATGCCCTGAACTATCTTAGAAACCTGAAAGACATCATACTTAAGATCAATTATAGTTGCTTCAATTTTCATTGTTATTGATTCCAAGGTAAGATGACAAAGAGAATGTTGCTGTTATCTGCGGATAGTGTTCTTAGTGGGCGGTCTGGGTTCCACGGATCAAAAATTTTAAAACGATTTATTTTGTCGCCATTAGATGCTGCTCCGATTGCAACCATTGCATGAGTTGGTTGTATGTTGCCAGTTAATATAATTGCAGGATCTGGCCTGCTCTTTCTAAACGCATTGAGGCAGATTGCGTGATTATTTAAATCAGTGGCTTCCCATTGAACCACTTTGGGTTGAAAGAATGAGTGTGATCCTTCCGTCTTTGGTCCACAGGAGGACATAGTATCCGTGAATTCATTTACAGGGAGTCCGTCAGGTCTGTCAAAAAAATTACTTATTGTGGATGGGTCGATGCTGGTGTTATTTTCATAGTAAGCTATGAGCATGCCGATGGAACAGGACCAGCATTCACGATTGGTGGCTTCGCCGACACCATTTGGATGCTGGGTTAAGTAAAACTGTCGAAATGAGGTTGGGTCGATTCCGTGGTATATGTCCATGTTCTTCCAGACATCCTATCAATTGAATGTAGTTGGAATACTTTAAATTTTTCAGACAGTGGTTCTCAATGTCCACAATTCCAGTCACTCTCAAAGCCATCCGCTCCCGCATTGCCAGCTACCGTCACCAGCGGCAACGGGTGATGCAGCGGCTTGGGGGCTATCGCGATGGGATACGCGTTTACCCTTCATGAATAAGCCCTCCTTATGGTTGGAAGGCTCTCTCTATATATATGGACCGAATCTAGGGAACTAGGTCAATCAGATTTACCTTGACTGCATTTTATATTACACAACATTTATATACTGAATAACGGATTCCGCCATAAGCGTTTACTGCAAAGTGCAGTGTCGCCGTGGTGACTAGTAAAGAAAGATTAAACGAAATGTCTAAACAGAAAATATTTCTGATTCATGGAATGGGTGATTTCCTTGATGAAAATGGAAAGCCAGGCAATGATTGGCATAGCGAATGGATAGAGAGTATAGAAGAGCAATCAAAAAAGCTTAAAGTATTTAAAACAAAAAAACTCAAGGATCGTGTTAAATTCGTTCCAATTAATTACGATCAATATTTTGAACAATACTGGGAAAAGAGCCCATTAAACGGTAAATTTGGCAATGACCTTGGGCTGGCTTCAATGAAAACCAAGGTTCATGGAGCTGACATCGCTGAGCTTGCAAATAGCTATAACGCCAACTCTACTGCGGATGAAAAATTTTTTTTCTGGAGCCATGTAGCCGATGTTATTCTCTGGCGATTTGGTGGCGATATGATGGGTTGGATTGCTAACGAAGTTGCTTTGCAATTGATGAATGAAATAGACGCCGCAGACCCACCACCAATTATTGTTGCGCATAGCTTGGGTACCGCCGTGATACATGGTGCGCTTACGGCCTTGCAAAAGCAGGGCTTTAACGCAAGCGGAAATAGTGTTCCGTCGGTATTGCTCTATTCTTCCGTTGCCAGGATTTTAAGTCAAAAATATGCCCGAGTCTACAAAAAACCTTGCAATGCAAAAAATGGTTCGCTTATGCGCAATCTACGACACATCTATAATGTGTTTGATCCATTTACCTGGTTTAAACGTTATGATGCCGATAAGGCTGAGGGTAAAAACATCCCAATTAATCATATTGGCAAAGATATCAATCTTGAAGATGTGCACTCGTTTCTGACCTACATGCAGGCTCCAAAGGCATCGGCGCAAATATTTCGCTATGTCAGCGGCCTAGATATATTTGATATAAAAGATGAAGTTGCCGAGTTGCAAGAATATTTTGAAGAGAATGCCCGATATAGTAAGGATAATTTAGACATATCTGATTGGGAAAATATTACTGAAAAACAATTTTGGAATTTCATTTCTGATCTTATTAAACTCAAAGAATATCCGGGACAGTAATAATGAATAGATTATTTCAGATAGTAGTCTTATGTGTTCCATTGTGCTTATGCGCAGTGGATACGCCACCGCCCGACTACACCAAAGATTGGCATCAGATAAGAGGCCAAAGCGCAAAAGATTTAAGTACAGCGTACAAGAGCAATTTTGATGCAGGCGCGGATAAGGTAAAACGAGAAGATCTAGGGGATATTAGTGTTGGCGCACTGAGGGAATGGCTCTCTATCCGAGAGTGCAATGGTGTAAAGGCTCCTTTAAATAGAGATGGCACATTTGATAAATCCATTACATCGAGACTGCAGAAGATTGTTGACCTGAGCGCTATCAACGAAGGGCGCGCTGAATTAGATGCGCTTCTTTTGCTAGAATTGGCACAAGAAAACGTCTTTGCCGATCAATTTAAAGCCAAAGAATTTGAAGATGATGACGATACGATTGGTATGCATTATCGCTGGAGTGCTCTGAAAAAATATGATGTCAATGCAAATGAAGGAACCAAAGTAAGTAAGCACATTGACCTGGGCTATTACCACGGGCCGGATAAGCAAATGTATGCACCGTTGGATAAAGTCGGCAGCGAAAAACTATTGAGTGACGTCATAACACCGTACCGACAGGTGATGGCATATTATAACAACGAGATCCTAAAGGATGTTAAAAACAACCTGAAAGAGTCGAGTACAAAATTTAAAAATAAACTGATAAATGGTAAGTATCAGTACCCGTGGGAGCTCGTGATCAATAGTAAATTATTTTCGCACGATTTGATATCGCCAAGTACCTGGCAGCTCCTTTTTCTTCATCCAGAAGTAGGATTTAACCTCAATTCCGATTCTATAGGATTTGATTTCGACAATGACTCAGAAGAGGCCAATCCAAATCCGGCATTCTTCCTGCATGGATTGGGAATCGTCAAATACAATAGCAGCTTTACTTGGCATATAGGCGCCAGTCTCAGTGCAGTGGTAGCCGAGGATCTTGGAGTCGGCTATGGACCAGCACTCCATTTCGGACATAAATCATTGAGGAAGAATAACATTCCGAATCTCACTATTGGGGCTTACCGCATGGAAGATCTCGACGATGATGTCTACATTGGTATTAGCTTTAATTTCTTTAAGAAAGTAATTGCGAAAGAAGATTAGCCTTTCTGTCGATAGCGGTTGTTTTGCGGCCCTTCATCATGTGATAACGTCTCAAAATTATTCACCTTCTATTGTATTTGTAATATTTTTTTCTTGATTGGTCGATTCTTCGGTACCAACAACCCAGGAGCTGGGAATTAGCACTCCACCAATCCAAGTGCCGAAAACAGTGCCCATATAAAAGAAGACGATGCAGGTGAATAAATATTCTACCCACGACTCGTCTGTCATGTGCTCATATATATAAATAGTGGTGCAATAAGCGCCTATACAGCCAGCGGTCAGATAGGCAAAAAAGCCACGATTCCGTTTGGTTTCGATAATTAAGAACCAACCACTTACTGATAATAATGCCAATATTGCACAGAGGTACGGTGACTGACCATAACGAACTAAAATGGCCGCACCAATGACTGGAATAAGCGAGAAGATGAGCTTGAGTAGTAACATGGCCTGATTTTACCATGAATACTGGTTTCTACTAGTGACGCTTGGGTAGTACATTCGCACCTGAAGATTGCCTGTGCTGTATAAGAAGCTAGTGTTGTGAGTCTACAGCTCTCAAGCGAAACGGTGTAAAGGAATTATAAATGGAAGCTTCTTGGGAAGAGGAATTTGAGAACTTATACTATGAGTCGGTGTATCTGGAAAAAGAACCGAAGATGGAAGTCGCAAGACGCCTGATCAATATCGCCGATGAGCATAAGGATATTTATAAGGGAATCGTCGCGCGTCAGGAATATATCGAAGGTGCAGCTTATTGTGATCAGCATCATCGTGCGTTTCCGATGTTGGCATGGTGCTTTGCGCGTATTGATGAAGATGAGGAATTAAACGAAGATTTCGAATATGGTTTAATGTGGAAGTATAAATGGATCATCGAGGGTGTTGGTGATTGGTTGGTGATTAAACGTGCTGACGTTGAGGCCTTGCATCAGGATATCATCAAACGTAGTGAAAAATTGGGTTATGGTAAACACACGGTGATGGGTTTGGAATTACAGATTGCTTTTGAATACGATGATAAGGAATCGGTAGAGCAATTACTGGAAAAATGGCGTACTATGCCACGTGATGGCTTGAGTGACTGCGCGGCATGTGTATCGAATAAAATGGTGCGCGTGTTGATTTGGTTAAAAAATAATAAAGAGGCGTTGAAAGAGGCTAAGCGAATCATATCAGGGAGTTTAAGTTGCGCCGAGGTACCTGAGGTAACCTGGGCCTGGGTGGCAGTTGCGGATTTGGAATTAGGCAATCGCGATAATCTCGAAGTCTATTTTAATGGTCTTTCTAAAGCAAAAGGCAAGTATCCGAGCAATGGTTCAATCTCTGGGGCATTCCTCTGGCTAGGTGCAGTGATGGATAAGGGGAAAAATACACGCCGCTTCTTGAATACATTGCTTAAACGTGTGGAAGAAGGTGAAAACGATTGGTGCCGTATGTGGAATTATTTCGGTTTAAATTGTGCATTGCGTAATTTGAAGCAAAACGATGTGAAGAGCATTAAGGTATTGGAAATGGATATTGATGAAGCGATAGATCATACTGCTAAAAAAGCTGATGAGCTTATTGATGCATTTGATAAGCGTAATGGCAGCGACGGTAATCGTGAATGGTTCGCACGTATGGAAGCGATTTATCAAGCATCACTCGGAGACGCTTAATGGCTGGCGAAGAACACGCGTTTAAGGTTGACCTCGCAGGATTAATCCACTTACTTTCTGATCATCTCTATGAACAGCCCATGGCATTCTTGCGCGAGTTGATGCAAAATGCCGTTGATGCGATTACTACGCGACAATTTCAAGATGTCTTGGACGACCCCAAAATTACCTGTGAATTAATCTTTAATGGCGATCAGGTCGTATTTACTTTCGCTGATAATGGTATTGGTTTAACCGAGTCGCAAATCCATGAGTTTTTGGCGACTATTGCTAAGAGTTCTAAGCGTGGCGACCTTGCCGAGGGTGGGGCTTTTATCGGCCAATTCGGCGTTGGTTTTCTTTCGTGCTTTATAGTTGCTGATGAGGTGCGTTTGTTCACCAAGTCAGTGCAATCTGATCAAGCTTACGCCTGGACCGGTTACATAGACGGGCGTTATGAATTGGTTCCGAGCGATTATCAAAAGGATGCAGGTACCACTGTGCATCTAACGATAAAAAATGATTATCTAGAATTATTCGATCCTGAAGTTGTTGGTGAGTGGATTCTGCGTTACGGAGGTTTATTGCCATTCAAGATTTACATGATCTCTGGTGACGATGAGCGCTGTATGAATCCAGACGGTGCGCCGTGGAATAAACAGTATGCCAACGCTAGTGACCAGCGTGATGAGTACATGCAGTTTGCTGCTACGGTATTGGATACCAGCGCTGACCGTTATGCGATGGCCTTTGATTTTCGTGACCCAGACGGCCAGTACGAAGCGATGGCCGTTGTTTTAAATCATCCCTTGTCGAGTAATGCGCGTTTAAACAATGCGGTTTATTTGAAGGGTATGTTTATCAATGAACTGGAAGATCTGAGTCCAGACTGGGCATTTTTTATTCAGGTCATTGTGAATGCACGTAATTTAACCCCGACAGCTTCACGCGAGGGTGTGCGTGAAGATGAGCAGTTGTTGACGATGCGCGAATCAATTGACAAGCAATTGCGCCACTGGTTGATTAATTTAGTTAATGAACAGCCAGAATTGGCAGAATTACTCATCAGTATTCATCATGCGAATATTCGTCACCTCGCCGCAGATGATGAGGGTGCTTGTCAGGCTTTAGGTGCTTTGTTACCTGTAGAAACTTCGATGGGTGTGCGAAAGCTCAAGCATTTTATCGATAATAAAGAAGAAATAACTTATGTACCAAGCGTAGATGAGTTTCGTCAATTTCGTCCAGTAGCGAGTGCCGAAAATAATTTAGTGGTAAATGCAGGTTATCAGGATGTTGAACCCTTGCTGAAAATGTTTGCCTATGTCCATAAACTACCGATTCGTGCATTAACCGGTGCTGACTTTAGCCAAGATTTAGGTGAAGCACCGCTTGATGATCAAGATCGTGTTAGCGAATTAGAGGCAGCCTGTAATCGTATTCTATCGCCATTTAGTGTCTCTGCTGAAGTGCGAGACTTTCAGCCGAGTTCCTTAACTGCTTTGGTCTACGTTGATGAACGCGCTTGGCAAAAACGTCAACACGAAGCGTCTCAAGAAGAGGGCAGCGCATTTAGCGGTTTGTTTAATGCCTTTGATATGTCCAGTGTGACTGGAGCCCGTTTACTCTTAAATTGGCAGCATGATCTCATTAAACGACTCATTAAAGTTGAGAATTTTGACGCCATCGAGTTGCCAGTAAAAATGATTTACGTGCAATCGATGTTGCAGGGGCATCATCCCTTGAGTGAGGATGAGAATAAGGTTTTAGATCAGGGTATTTCAACCTTAATTGAAACATTACTCGATGATAATTAAGCGAGATCCTCGGGTCGTAACGCTTTAATTTTGCTTTGACTTTCATAGCCAGGCATGGGGTCGTGACCCATGCGCTCAAACATGCCGCGTAAGGCATTGCGCTGGGCACGTAGTCGACCGCTGGTATTTTTCTCTTCAGCAAGGGCGTTGTGTAATCTATTGACCTCAACACTGCCCGATTCAATTTGATTCAAGAGACTGCCTACTGAGGTGAGGACAATTTCGGGCATTTGTTCAATCACTTCTTGTTGGATGCCGAGTTTCTTGAAAAAATCCACTGCTGATTCATATAAGGCAAAGCCAGAGAGTCCCTCTTGGGAATAAGAGCCGTCATAGTTGTGCGTTGGAGTTTTGTCTCTGGCATCCATAGAATGTGTCTCCGATTGGGTATTCAAACCTTACATAATACTAATATGAATCAACGAGTTATATCAGATTATTTAACGAAGAATATCAATCTGCTACAAACGTGTATGTGTAACAAATATTAATTAAATATTTACAAAACTTTAGTCATTCTAAATTATCCGACATAAAGGGAAAATCTTATGTCTCAACCGAACCTATTGTTTATAATGACTGACCAGCAACGCTATGATGCACTTGGTGCCAATGGTAATCCTGCAATTAAAACACCACATTTGGATCAATTAGCCAATGAGGGTGTCAATGTTCAGTCGTATTATGTCAATGCACCGGTCTGTGTGGTTTCACGTTGTTGTTTATTTACAGGACGCTATGCCCATTCGCATCGGGTGCGCGAGAACCATAATTTACTCGAGTGCGGTCGAGAGATCCATTTATTCCGCGTTTTGAAGCAATCAGGTTACAAGCTTGGCTATGTTGGCAAAAATCATTTATTGGAAAAAGAAGAGTTTGCTAACTTCGATTATGTCGACACCAATGACACCATCAAAAACGAACCAGAGCAAAAGCAGCTTAGTGATTTTTATGCCCAGTATAAAAAAGATAACGCGGAAAATGGCAAGCCAGAATTGTGGCGTCAGGGCTTGTTCCATGAATTCCCGCCTGAGTGCACCAATACCTATCGCTGCAGTAATAGTGCCATCGAATTTATTAAGCAACAGGATGCCAATAATCCATTTGCGCTGTGTTTATCGTTTACCGATCCACATGTGCCACATTTAGCACTGAAGAAATACGAAGAGTATTATTCGAAAGATAATTTGAAACTCTATCCCAAGCGCAAGGGTGAGCTGGATGAGAAAGCCAGACGTTTCGGCATTAAATGGCGTGCACAAAAGGCTGATCGTGCGAGCGAAGATGATTACTATCATTACATGGCTGTCTATTATGCGATGATTACCTGGATCGATGAAAACATCGGTCGGGTCCGTGCTGCATTAGAAGAACAGGGCCTTGCTGATAATACCGTCATTGTATTTACCACCGATCACGGTGAATTTTGTTTTGAGCATGGCATGTATAAAAAAGATTTAGTTTTGTTGGAGTCGTTGTTACATGTGCCATTCTTGGTGCATTACCCACGCGCATTAAAACCGAAAGTCATTACCGATACCTTTATCGAGGAAGTCGATGTAATGCCGACCATTCTTGATTTACTTGGTGTTGCCATTCCGTTTGGGGTGCAGGGGCGCTCGGCAGCTGCCTGTTTAAAAGGTGACAGCGATACACATAAAGAACAGGTCTATGGCGAAATCTGTCCACCATGGCTCTATAATACATTTGAGAATTATGAAGCCTTTGAGGCACACCACGGTTCCTGGGAAGCCACGCCGTATAATGTACCGGGTGATTACAATAAATGCATTCGTACCAAGGATTATCGCTATATCTGGTACGGCACTGGCGAAGAGGAATTATACGATCTGAATAAGGATCCAGACGAACAGTTTAATCTTGCTGATGATGCGAATATGCAGGCGATCAAGCGCGACCACAAAATGCGTTTGCTCGAATGGCATGCCCTGTCTGAAGATCCGTTGGATCCGATTTCTATTCGTCAGTTACAAGATCAATACGACAATTGGGAGACCGGGCAGGTTCTGCCTGGTAATTTACATGGTCAGTATTGGCTCGAAGAGCGCTTTACACCGAACCCCATGCCCTATTAATGTAAGCCATGCATTATTACATCGGTACCAACAAAGGCAGCGATGGTGACGGCATCTATCAGGTTACGCTTGCTGATGGTAAATTAACGGGTTTGAAGAAACTCGTCGATTTGATTAAACCATCCTGGCTGCATTTGGACAAAGCTCGCGGCCTCTTATTCGCAACAGAAACCTACGGTAATAAAACAGATCCTGATAAAAGCGGTTCAGTCTGTAGTCTCAAAATAAAAGACGCTGCACTGGAATTAATCAGTAAACAGCCAAGTGCAGGACCACATCCGTGTTATTTGTGGTCGACTCAGACGCATGTGATGACCGCGAATTATGGCAACGGCAGTGTCGCGCATTTTTCAATTGCAGATGATGGATCTTTAAGTGATCGGCAGGTATTTCAGCATCAAGGTACTAGCGTCGATGCGAAGCGTCAAAAAGGTCCACATGCACATCAGATTATCGCGGATGGAAGTAATACATTTGCTTATAGTTGTGACCTCGGCGCTGATAAAATATTTATTTACCAAGTACATGAAACTGGTCTTAAGTCACATGGCGATTATGCGATTAAAGTGCCGGGTGGTGGACCACGCCACATGGTATTTCATCCAAGTAAGCCGTATGCCTATGTGGTTTATGAGATGACTGGTGTCTTAGAGGTGATGCGTTGGGATGCGGTATCAGGCGCTTTATCTCATGTGGGATTATTAGAATTACCGGGTGAAGCAACTTCAGATTTACGCTGGGCAGGTCAGTATTTATATGCGGGATTACGCAGTAATAATCAGATTGCGATTATCGATTGCTTTCATGAAGCTGAGCCACAATTAGTTGAGACGGTGGCTGTTGGCGGTCGACCACGTGGTTTTAGCGTTAGTGATGATGGCCATGCCTTTTTATGTGGTAATGAAAAAGAAGACCGCCTCGAATTATTTGAACGTAATTCAAAGAATGGATTAATCGGCAAGCGACTGGATAGCGTAGAAATTCTAGCACCGGTTTGTGTCTGTTCAGCTGCGCTTGGACATCAAGCGGCTGTACACGGCATTAAATAACGCGTTCAATTAACATGTAGAGACCAGTTGCGCCGATGAGTACACTGATCGGAATGGTAACACGATGATGGTACCATTCGCGTTCTCGCAGGTGCCACAAACACAGCGCAGCAAAAGCGAGGACAAATACTTGGCCGAATTCAACGCCAATATTAAAGCTTAACAAGGCAAGCCAAAAATAAGAGTCAGGAATACCAATTTCTGCAAGAACTCCGGCAAAACCGAGACCGTGAATTAAGCCGAATAAAAATACCACATAGGGTCGCCAGGGTTTCATTTCTCTGAAGAAACAATTCTCTATGGCAACCGCGGCAATCGATAACGCAATAATCGGCTCAACCCATGGCGCTAACCACAAAGGTGTTTGATAACCGCTGGCAATGAATCCAAGCGTGATGGAATGGGCAATGGTGAATGCGGTGACTTGCCACAGTAAACTCGCTTTATTGCGACAAACGAAATACAAACCAAGTATGAATAAAATATGGTCAAAGCCGTATGGAATGATGTGAATAACACCTTCGACTAAGTAGGCGCTACACACGTCAAAATTGCTGCTCGGTACGCCCGTATAGATCTGACTGTCTTCGCCATCATTCAGTATTTCGACGAAGGGAACACTAAAGGAGCCATCAGCCAATTCACTTTTCATTTCGAGGTGAACAATCGGCGTCATTGAATTGCCAAGGACGTGGCATTGTGTTTTGGCGCTAGGAATCTTGCCGCGAAAGGTGGCTATTTGAAAACGGCTGCTGTCATTGACATCGCCCATGCTCAAGCCAATGAGTTCAGGTTTGATGAGCGTTTCACCGAAGCGAAGTTTGACGCCTTTGATGGTTAATTGTGCCAAAGCGAGTAATTCTTTTTCGGCATTATTGGTCATGCGAGCTTTACTGTAGGCGACAAATAAATCGAGGAGTTCGCCTTCAGCTTCTAAATCACCAATATTGCTATCGGCATCAAATTTGAGTTCTATTTCAAAGTGCCCATCTTCGAAAAATTTAACATGCATAATGCTGACCGGCATGTTGTGCGCGGAAAGCAGGCTGATGCTGCATAATAAAAGGAAGCTGCGAAGCCAATGCATGAGAGATGCTAATTTTTGCATGCCTATTTACCAGTACGCCAATGACTTGGTGTGCTGTGCATTACTTTTTTAAACTGACGACTGAAATGGGCCGGATTAGTGTAACCGAGTTCTTCGGCAATGCGTTCAATACTATCATCGCCTTCGCGGAGACGGCGCGCTGCTTCGTGCATGCGCTCTTTAATCAACCAATCACGTGGATTGATACCAAAGCTCTGGCGAAAAACACGCGCACAATAATCAGGGGTCAAATCGAGTAATGCGGCAATGTCATTGGGATTGGGTTGATGATAAATATGTTCACGAGTCCATTGAATAATCTTATTGCTTTGAGCAATGGAGAGGCCGGTTTGGGATTCTTGCTCTTGAAGGAGATAAGCGAACTTGCTTAAAACGAATGCTAATTGATGGCCAATTAATGATTGTGCATCTTGGCGTTGATGGAGTGCGGCAATTTCATCTAAGTGTGGACAAAGTTCCCAGGCTGCACGAATGTGTTGGAGTGCAGGTTGAATCTGTTCAGTGCCAACACTGAAATAAATTTCATGAAAGTGTAATTGTTGCGAAAAGGCGATGTCAGGATTAGCCATAGGCGCTAATAAAATAGCATCGCCTGGGCCAAGGCGCAGCTGTTTTTGCTGATAAGTGATTTCACAAAAGCCCGCGTCAACAATCAGTAGGATGTGAAAATCTTCGATGCGTTGCCATTGCGTGCATGACCAGGCATCATCACGAAATCGTGTGCCAAGGTATTCGGGATGGAGGCGCAGATGCCCAGGTTTTTGAACCAGTGCTTGGGCATAGACTTTAAGGTCAATCATAGATCACCGGAACTCGCATAGTAGTAACCGATCGATGATATGCAAATGAGCGATATTCTATTAGTATTTACCTATGACTATGACACAGCATCTAGAAACAAAATCACCTGAACAAGCATTCGAGGCGAATGGTTATTTTATAGCGCGCGCTTTGGTGCAAGCGCATGAGATCGAAGCGATTCGTCAGGATCTCTTGGCACGCATTCATGCTCAGGCTGAACAAAGCCAGTTTGGCGATGCAATTATCGAGCCCTTAGCTAAGGATGATTTTTATAATACGCCGTTGGAGCAGCGCTTTCGCAAATTAAATGAATTACATCAATGCGAGCATGTGTGGAATTATTGGTTAGCGAATCCAAGGGTGATTGAGTATGTTTCGTTGTTTTTGGGCCCTGATATTTTAAATAAATATGCCTCGGCTTTTTTAAAGCCAGCGCATGGTGGGGCATCAACGCCGTGGCATCAAGACATTGGATTATGGCGTGATGCGAATTCATTAGCGATGAATGCGTGGTTGGCAATTGATCCGGCGACCAAAGCAAATGGCTGTCTGCAATTTGTTAAAGCATCGCACACTGGGCCTGTTATAGAACATGTCATGTATGAAGATTCGATTCATGCTGAATTACCGCGTGATCGCTGTAAGGATTTATTAATCGAACATATTGAATTAGCACCAGGTGATGTGGTGTTTTGGCATAGTCATCTGTGGCATTACTCACCGCCTAATGAAAGCGATGATAATCGCATGGGCTGCGGTGCCGTTTGGGTTAGCCCTGAGCAATTTCCCAATTTACATCAAGACCAAGCGCTGCATTGGGCTATGCGTGATGCATCCATCTGCACCTTTCCGCCGCCGCCCACAACACCTAATCAGCAATGATGTGCGTGGACATAGCGAAGATTTCGCTGTCTAAGTCCCTTTTAAGCATGCTGAAAGCGCCTAAGATCAAAACGTTTTAACTGTTTGGGTGAGATGCAAATTAAGACGTAGCTGCTTGTGTTGAAGCCCATTTAGAGAGAAAATAGAACACTGTTCTGACTTGAGATTAATGTTATAAGCCATGTTATTACAACTGCTTACAACATATTCATGGTCACAGCTGTGCGTTATTGTTGTTATCATGGGTATATCCGTTCAAAGTTTTAGAACGATATTCCATTATGGAGTTCAAGCATGCCGAGATTAGCCGTTGTCATTTGTAGCGCCTTAATGTTGCTGTGTGCCCATTTGCAGGGCGTGACTTTTAAGAAGGAACCTGCCGTTACCTCGAAGGCCGGTGTTCATGAGATAAGTTTCACGCTGAGTGACTATACTGATGTCACTGTGGCGATTGTTGATGCATCAGGAACAGTCGTTCGACATTTGGTCTCGGGAGCGCTAGGTAAAAATCCTCCAGCACCATTGCAGGCCAATACATTGTCGCAGACGGTAACCTGGGATGGAAACGATGATTTTGGTAAAAAAGTTTCCGGCGATTGTCAGGTTCTGGTCAAGTTGGGTGTTTATTCAAAATTAAAACGTTACCTCGGTGATGATAAGCAAGTACTGAGTATGTTTGTCCGCGCTATTAGTGTAGCGCCCAATGGTGATCTTATTTTGCTTGGTAGTGAAAATAAATGGGGTCGTAGTTGGGTTAGACGTTTTGATAATCAAGGTAAATATAAAAACACCATTGTACCGTATCCAGCGAATACACCGAAAGAGCGGCTAAAGGATATACATTATTTTGAAATAAATGGTGAGCGTATTCCGTATGTGGCGAATGCGCAAAATGGTTCGACCCAGAGTTTTATGTCAGCACTGCGTGAACAAGACATCAGTTATGATAAAGATGGCAATTTAATTATATCAAGTGCGGTTGGCTCGTTATCTAATCATGGTCCTGCACACTATTTATTAAAAATTCACCCTGAAGGCGGACATCCGGTCAAAGATGGCTACATGGGTCCACAAATCATAAATGAGCGTGGTTTTTTTGGTGGGGCTGGTGAATCAGTGAGTAATGTGTTTTCATCGACAGCCTGTAGTCCTGATTATAAGTGGATTTATCTAAAAACCCATATTGCCGGTTGGTCTTATGACAAATTGCGTACGCACGGTATTTATCGCGTAACGTGGTCAGATAAAAAATTACCTGAAAAACTATTTATCGGTAAAAAAGAACCAGGTAATGATGACTATAGTTTTAATATGCCCATTGGCATTGGCGTAGACACTAAGGGTAATATTTATGTCTGTGATCATGGTAATGCACGAGTGATGATTTATAATAGTGAAGGAAAATTTCTAAATAAATTTACAGTTAAAGATCCCTACCAAGTAAAAATACATCGTAAAACTGGTGAGATTTATGTGCTCAGTCGCGATATTAAGCAGAACCCAACTAAGAAACCGTTGAGTTCAGTACGTAAATTTTCAGCGCTATCTACTGGCGACATTAAGGAACTTGCGTCTGTTGTAACGCAGGAAAAGCGTAATACGCCATCGTTTAAGGCTATGGCCCTCGATGATACCGGTGCCGATACTAAAATATGGGTGGTTCATCATCACCGCTACATGTCGGCTGATTCGGTTTATGCTTTGTACGATAAAGGTACGGCCCTCGAACGAGGCGAGGATATTAATAATCGTAATGGCTTATTGTTTCCGCTCTATGTGACTGCTGATGAAAAAAACAATCGTGTGATTGTTAAGAATTTCCAAGAGAAGGCTAGCTTTAAGCAAATTGATTTAAAAACCAACGAAGTCACAGATTTCAAACTGCAACTAGATGAAGTAGCGGTGAGTCCAAGTGGCCATTTGTTGGGGCCATCAGGTTGGAATGTACGTATGACGCTTTTTGAAGCAGATGGAAAAAAGAAGGGGTTCCCGGGTAAGCCAAAAGGTATTGGTCCGTGGAAACTGGGCGCTGATGCTAAGGGCAAGGATGTTATTGCTAAGGTCAAAGGTGCAGGCCAGGGTGGCCGTGGATTTACCTATGATGGACATGGAAATTTTTATGTGATTAAAATGGGTCAATATCAAAAAGCTCAAATCGATAAGTATTCCGCTGACGGTGAATTATTAAAAGAAAAATTAATTGATAACTTACCATATGGATCTGGTGGTATAGCAGTAGATTTCCAAGGAAATATTTATGTCGGTACCAGCTTACGTCCGATGAGTGATGATGAGGAATTTTGGCCACATGGCTTCGATAAGCATGTGCCGAAGTACGGTTGGAAATATTATAAAAAAGAACGACCAGCACCGTGGGATCGCGTCTATTATAATACTTACATGTTCTATTGGGGCAGTGTCGTTAAATTTGGCCCTGAAGGTGGTAAGTTCACATCTTGGCGCCCAGAGGGTTATACTGGTAAACAAGGTGCCTATCTCGCAGCGAAACCTACTGATATTCCCAAAGATGCACAATTATTTCGTACTGGCTATTTAAATGTCGTGCACGCGATTACTGGGGCGAAATGGATTTACAAAGGCTGCTCACCAATTCCAACGGATGGCGAAAGCTGGGGCGACCCATCGTGTTCATGTTGGAACATTCGAATGTGCACCGATCCTTATGGGCGTGTCTTTACGCCGAATGCATTCCGCTTTTCAGTGGAGATGATCGACACCAACGGTAATCAAATGGAACGCATCGGTCGCTACGACAATCGTGATAGTGCAGAGCGAGATCCTGAGAAAGTAGGTCTGGGATGGCCCTTTAGCGTGAGTCGCATTGGTGAGACCTTGTATATCTGCGATATGGTCAACAACCGCATCGCCGAGGTTGATTTGCTCTATCAGGCCGAGGCCACTGCATCGATTAAGCAATAAAGGTGATTTTAGTCACTCTGAAATGGTACTGAGGCTCAATTTGTAGAGATCGCTACTGATAACAGGTGTTTTCACAGCACTTGTGTATCTAAATCGGCGCAGAGAAACGCACACAGATACGAGACAAACAGTTAATTTATTGGAATTTTCGAGATCCTCCCAAAGTGCTGCGCGCATTTGCGAGAGCAAATGCCTTAACTTAAGAGGGCATAAACGTGAATCTCGAAGAAGCGCTAGACCTATTCAACATCGCCTATGACAGCTCTGAAGAAGAGCGTCGTGAGGCTTATGGCCTGAAGCGAGCGACGCTTCAAGCTGAACTCGCCGCTGCCAAGAATCCGTCAGAGCAAAACGAAGCCGAAGCTGCGCTCGAAGATATGAACGAGGCGATGAATATCATCCAGATGATGGCGCCGACACAGCCACAACGTCCGCCATCAGTTGAGGCTGAAGTCGACTATGACGGTTTGGATACCGAAGAGCACGAGATCGATTTAGATGAGGTCGATGATGAGGATGAACATATCGATGTGCCAATTACAGCATCAATTACCAAGGCCGAAACAGAATCAGTTGAATTGGAACTCGAGACCAACTTAAGTTTCTCCGACGTTAAAGATGTTTCTACTGATGACTCTGTTTCGAATTTAATCGAAGCAGCTGCTGAAGAAATTCAGGAAAAAGAACCAGCTTCAATTCAAGAAGAACACATTGCAACTGACGCAGTCGAAGAGGATTTAATTAACGAAGAAGAATTAGAAGCAGCGATTGTTGAAGAAGCATTGCCTGAAACCAAGCCGACAACAAAACGTCGTGCGAATAAATCAAATAAAGCCAAGCCAAGTAAATCGAATAAGCGCAATGCTAAGCCATCGCGGCCAGCACGCGAATCTGCCAAACAAAGTGGTAGCAAAGGCGGCAAAGGTAAATTAATGATGGCTGCGGTCTTGGCCTTATTACTCGGCGGAGGGTTTTGGTATTACCAGGATTACCAAGCAAAAATTCAAGCTAAGCGTGACACCCTGGCAACACATGTAAGCCAAGCTAATGAATTTCTGAGTGCTTGTGATGCATTATTGGCTGATAGCGCTGCATTGCTTACACAAATGAACAGTGATATCAGTGAAAAGGGCGATGGTGAAAAGAGTACTGCTTACTACCAAAAACGTCACGACTTTTACCAGGCTTATCATCAGTGGTTGGAAAAAGAAATTAAGCAACACGCATTGCATGCTGATTTAGCGGCTGTCAAAGATGTGCCTAATGGCGAATTGGATGCAGCACTTACACGTATGGAAAGTGCAAAGCCAGATGAAGCCGCGTGGAGCAGCAAACAAGCGCAACAGTGCGCGAGTGTTTTCAGCAAGCCATTGCTAGCGGCATTTCTGCAATCGAAGGCTGATGCCAATAAATTGAATTTATTTAGAGCCGAACGCGGTAGCCAAGAAGCCATCGCCGAGATGCAGGCTCAATTAGAAAAAGACGTGCAAGCAAGTGTTGAATCTGCTGTACTTGATAAATCAGATATACATAGCGTCGTGGCAATCATTGAATCGAATGACAATGAAACATTTCGTCAAATGGGATTGGTATCTATTCTGGCGCAATCAACTGACCAGGAAAATGAGTGGCGTACGCAGGTGAAATCCTACGCCGCTACACGCATCGCCGAAGAATTATCGTTTTTAGATGAAGCGGCCATGTTGGGCGAGCGTTCAGGAACAGAACTATTAGCAATTTTAGAAGATACGAATAATGCGCATCATCAATTAATGCAAACACATGAACGAATGAGTGGGGATAGTGCCCAACGTGACACTTGGATGCAAACTTTGAATCAAGTTATTTGCCAACAAATCACTGCACGTGTTGAGGCAGCAAACGTCGCAACGATGGACGAGAAAACCTTGCATCAAATTCTCTACGTAGGCGACCATGCATTGTCATTAGATATGACGCTCCATGCACGTTTGAGTGGTGGGGATCAACAGCGTAAACAATGGCAAGCGAATTTTGAATCCGCATTATTGGCTAAGGTTGAAAAACGTTTAAGTGCGGCTGCTAGTGTCGATATCTTAAGTGCGCATGATGAAGCGCAATTAACTGCAATGCTAGAGGATGAACAAAGTGCTTGGGCCAAGGATGTCGCGGTATTTAAAGAGCTCGGTGGCAAGCAAGACGTAGCCGACGCGTGGAACCTAAATATTCAAAAAGCCTTAGCGACGCATATTGTTAAGCGCTTGGCCTTTATTAACGATAGTAAAAAACTCGGCGAGCAAACAGAGGCTGACTTAGAGGCTATGCTTAATGATGAATCGAATACTATATTTGCCGCAATGAAAAAACATGAAGCCTGGTCTGGCTCAAGTGAGCAATCTGAACAATGGCATGCCGCGATTAAGGTGGCGATTGCTGCTAAGATAGAACAACGTCTGCCGTTTAATCCGTCGAGTAAATCGTTTGCTTCAGTCGATATGGGCACCATTTATAAGGCATTAAAAGGTGGAGTTTTTACTGATCTGAAAAAACATGCGCAGTATACCAAATCCAGTGACTTTGCTAAAAAATGGAAGCGTGATGTAATGATTGGCGTCGGTCAACGCTTTGCTGTATTGTCGAAGAAGACCATTCAAGAATTGGATGAAGGTGCATTGCAGCCTTATGAAGATTCATTGCGTATGTTTAAAGCTGCCAAGCTTTCGAAGAAAACTTATGATAAATGGTATAAGCATTACCAAACCATTGTAACGAATAGTAATACCTGCATGCAAATCAGCACCTACGATTATGACTCCCTGCACACCTTGAGTTTAAACAGCAAGGGTCATTTATTTGTCAGTGGTGATACTGATGGCAGTTTGGGTGGCCCAGGTTTAGGTGATCACGATGTTTATTTACTGTCTTACGATGCGACTGGTACGCAAATAATGAAGCAACAGTTTGGTTCTTCTGGATTGGACATTATTGCTGGTTCGCATGTGGATAAAGAAGGCTTTATGTATGTATCCGGTTACTGCGAAGGAAAATTAGCTGGCAGTAAAAAAGGTGTCAGCGATATCTTTGTGTTGAAAATGGATGCGGGTGGAACGATTGTCTGGAAAACCCAATTAGGAACCAGTGGTCGTGAAACTGCACAATGCATGCATGTCGACGATCTTGGCAATGTGTACATTGCTGGTAGCAGCGATCAAAAATTCTATGCTAAAAATAATGGCTTACATGACGCCGTCATTGTCAAGATTTCCAGTCTTGGCGAAGTCATGTGGGGCAAGCAGTTCGGTAGCAAAGACGATGATTTTGTCACGAGCATGGATACCGATGGTCTTGGTAATCTCTATGTCTGCGGTACCACCAAGGGTGATTTATTTGCAAAACGTGCAGGTCAAAGTGGTGACCAAGATATGTTCTTAGCTAAATATAGCGCAGAAGGCCAAGCCTTGTGGTCCAAACAATTTGGTGGCACAGGTCGCGAGACGCCAACCAGTCTGCTCTGTCATAGCAATCAACACATTTATGTCGGTGGCCACACTTACGGTACGACCTTTGCGACAAAACGATCACGAGACACCGATGCCTTATTAATGGCCTGGACGGCTGACGGCAAACAAGTGTGGGCTAAGCAGTGGGCGCGCGGTATTGGTGGTGAAAAAATAAATGCACTCAGTCAGGATACCAAAGGACGTATTTAC
Organism: Planctomycetota bacterium; assembly: GCA_028280785.1. Lineage (GTDB taxonomy): Bacteria > Planctomycetota > UBA11346 > UBA11346 > UBA11346 > JANQLF01. Next base: position 12,930 of record JANQLF010000065.1, on the reverse strand, counting down.
GCAGCAGGTAGCGAAGCGAAAAACGCGAAGATAAGTCGCCTGGACATCAATGGCAAAACCCTGTGGTCCAAAACAATTAATTCACATGCCGAGGATACAGGTACAGCAGTCGCGATTAGTGATAAGGGTGACATTTACTTTGGTGGCATAACCAAAGGCGCGTTGTTTAACGTCTTGCCGCATAAAGAAGATGCCTTCGTCATTAAGTTTGATAAAAATGACAAGAGCTTCTTGGATTATAAACAAACGCTCGCTGAATTAAAATAGATGCGTTTTTTAGTTCTGGGTTTAGTGGCCTTGAGCCTCATTGCGTGTGGGCAAGAGGCCGTTCGCCATGATCAGCCGCCAAGCCCCTATGTGGTTGGTAAAATCACCTTACCCAAGGATCCAATCACAGTTGTAGTTCATCAGCGGCGTCGAGAAGCGATTCCTGGTTCACGGGGACGTGCATTTATCAGACTTGGAGATATTACCGGCGGACAAGTGATGTTTTCGGTCATCAGTTCAAAGGGTAAAATAATAATTGATGCGCATTCTGTTCAATTCGGTCAGGTGATTACCTATGATTATGATGATACGCTGCTCTTTATTCGTGTAGAAAAACTGGTTAATTTTTTAGTTGGTGATGACTATGCTGAATTTGTTATTTCTCATAATAAATTAAAGCCCAAGAAAACGGTGCCCAAGCCATTACCAGAGTCTTGGAAAGAGGAAGTGAAATAGCACGTCTTGATTGAATCAAGACACACCTATTCTGAACAAGATTCGGAGATAGTCATGTATGTACGTTTAATATTGACCCTTGTAATTTGTTGTTGGATTAGTGCTGAGGAAGATTCCTTTGTATTAAAGTGCTTGACGCTAGAAGAAGCACAAAAAGCAATTGTTGATGATTCTTTAGAACCATATTTCGAAACCTTGCAGCCAATGGAAATGACAGCGAAAACAGGATCACCTATAACCGGTGATGACCTTGCGTCACAACGAGAAGAGTGCCGTAAACGTTATATCGCTGGTGCACGAGCAATTACCGAGGAAGAGCAGGAAGCTTTTCGTGGATTTGTTAAAAGTATCCATCCAGTATTGCAGAAGCATTATCCAAAGCTTGCAGCAGTACCGTGGAAATTTCTTAAGATGGTCAATAACATAGAGGGTGGTTTACCGCATACACGAGGTGATTGCATTGTCTTTTCAGAAGCTCAGTGCGAGCGTTTCGTTTTTATGCATAAGCGTGGTGGTGATAATATGGTGATGCAGGCTGCATTGATCACTTTATTGTTACATGAACAAATACATGTTTACCAACGTACACATCAAGGGGCGTTTGATAAGTTATATACAGATGTTTGGGGATTTAAAAAGTTAAAAGAAATCAAAACATGCCCGTGGTTAGTAAAACATCATTTGTCTAATCCTGATGGGGTCGAATGTTTGTGGGTATTGCCGAATGGTGAGAATAAATATTTATGGCCTCTGGTCGTGTTTCGCGAAAGTGAAAAGCCTATTAAACATATGCCTATGGATTTTTCCATGCTTGCCATTGATGTAGAAGTCAAAGATGGTGTTGCCTCAGTAATCGCAGAAGGTGATGATCAACCGCGTTCGATAAATTTAATGATGTCACCTAACTTTCGCCAGCTATTTCCTATGAGTGGTAATGTTTATCATCCTAATGAAGCATCAGCGGATATGTTCCCAAAGTTATTTGTCTTTGATCATATTATTTCAAAGGCCCAACCTATTCCTGAACAACAAGTGGAACAAGTTAACAAGGTTCTTGGTCCCTTACGCGCTTGGTTTAAAGAACATTTTAAACAGGACTTAAAACAACAATCTGAGTAATTTACTCTGTTGCTGTGCGCCAAATACATCACGGTCTTGTGGTGATCCAGCAAGGCAGGATCGATGGCAGGTTATTTTAATCGCGTTAACAATAGGGTACTGGTAGCAGCCTATTAATGCTGAATCCGGTATTCCCAAAAGCGAAGTAATGCTGCTGTTTTCAAAAGCAGACGATGCAAGGGCCAGTTTGAAATTATCTTCGTTTTTAAAGATGATATCAAAGGTGATTTCATTAATGCCGGCATTTTTGCTGCGGATAACTTCAGCTGCATCAATTAATGCGATGCCATGTTCTTGTGTTTTATCTTGAATAAGCAGTGCTTGATCAGCACCTATGGTACCAGTGCTGTCGCTAGGGCTGTGATGCCAATTGCATGGAATAGTTTGCGTGCATTGCCAGGTTTGATCATGCTTCCATAGGGATATTGGAAATAATTGTTCAAGGCAGGCCTGTTCTTTAATTAAATGATGCACTGACCACTGATAAACAGTGCCAATCGAGAGACTTTCAAGATGGAAGCCATTTGCTTTTCGCTTGTTATTTAAACTGCTTAGTTGTGACTGATCTTGAATAAAAGCGACAGGATTATTGGCATCGGCAATAATCCATTTGATATCACATTGTTCAAAGAGGTCTGGTATTTGCGATTGTACTTGTTGCAGTAAAGCGATTTGGGTCTGGCTCCATTCTCGTTGAAAGATTGGATCGCGCGTCCCTGCGATAAACAAACTACTTGGTGTTTCATCAATAACACAATCAATGTCGCTCGGCGAACAGGGAAAGGCTAAATTACCTGCAGTCGATATGCGGCCGGGATAACCGTAGTGCAGTAATCCAGATCGCAGATTGGCTAAGACATCATGAGCAGCCGTTTTATTATCACTTTGCACTAAGCAAATGATGCCCATATCAGTATCATCGTGATCTGCTTCAACGCCGTTGCGTCCATAAATGCGTATATCATCGCTGATGTCATTGCAGTCATTGAGACTGACTAATGAAATACTGCGTTCACCAACAGCTTGACTACCTTCTAATTTAATTGATGGAGTTTCGGCAATAAATTGACTGCCGCGAATGCCTGCACGTTTATCGTTAACGTGATAAAACTCAGTCTTTTGTATGGAAAGAATGCCACCGGGGAGGTGAAAAAAGTCTGGGCGTGACTTTTCGTATAAACTGTGTGCGGCGATAGATTTGATGGTGCATGCACGCATATCATTGCATGGATAAAATTCAGCGTGCCGATCGCGATGTATTTCTGCAATTAAGCAGTCACTGCCCGAACCAGGTGTGCAGGCAATCGCGCCGCATTCGAGAATTTTTCCGGCGTGATAACAAATGCCTGGGTCGAATCCTGCGTGTATAGGGGCAGCTGCAAAAACAGCAGGGTCATAAGCACGACCACAAACAATTATGTCGGCACCTTGTTCAAGTGCAGTGATGATGGGTTCAATGCCCATTTGCCCAACGATTTTGCTTTCTGTTAAAATGTCATCGCTTAATACGGGCATGCGTCCGAGTGCAGTTAATTCACTTTGGTAATTGCGAATGAGCTCACTTGGTACTGTTGCATCAATATGTGCAATGTTTAATTCGTTGCCGCCTTCTTCAATAGTGATGCGTTGAATTAACTCGAGAACCGCATGGCATTGCGGATTGGCGCCGGAAAAGCCAGCACTGCCAATAATGCAGGGGCATTGTTGTTGAATGCTGCCGCGAATCATGAAACGCAAATCGCGTTCAAGAGCCGCCATCGCGACATAGTGTTTTGAAGAACCTAAATAATAAGGGCCAGCATCCACCGATCCGGCATCGACGGCAATAAGGTCGATATGCTCTTGCATGGCTTGTTCGAATGAACGTTCAGGAAAGCCATAGCCTAAAATTGCGGTCGGTGATAAAATTCGAAAAATTTCGCTCAAGTACGGCTCCATTGTTTGGGGCCTTGTTCATGAATAGAATTGCCGGCACTGTCCACGGCAACCGTTACTGGAAAATCAACAACTTCGAATTCATGAATGGCTTCCATGCCTAAGTCTTCAAATGCTACAATACGACTTTGTTTAATTGACTGAGCGACGTGATAGGCAGCACCACCAACAGCAATTAAATAAATAGATTGATGCTGAGCGATGGTATCGCAGGTGTCGCGCGAACGTTCGCCTTTACCAATCATGCCGATTAAGCCAGTATGGGCGAGAATCATTTCTGTAAATGGATCCATGCGCGTTGCCGTTGTAGGTCCTGCTGGTCCAATCACTTCATCGCCGACTTTAGGAACTGGTCCACAATAGTAGAGAAATTTATTCGTCAAATCGACAGGGAGGTTTTTTTCTTGTCTGATTAAATCGCATAAGCGTTTATGCGCAGCGTCGCGACCAGTAAGTATGCTGCCATTTAATAAAATAGTTTCTCCGGTTTTCCACTCAGCGATGTCTTGTTTGCTTACAGTTTGTAAATGAACACGGCGTGCACGATTCGGTTCACCTTCAATAATTGGCCAATCGTCTAAAGACGGTGGTACAAATTCTGCAATGGCTTCATCGATAAGTGAAAATTCAACGTGGCGAGTTGCGACGCAATTCGGAATGATGGCAATTGGTTTGGCGGCTGCATGAGTTGGGTAATCTTTTATTTTTACGTCTAGCACAGTGGTCATGCCACCAAGGCCTTGAGTACCAATACCGAGTGCATTGACGCGTTCGTAAATAGCAATGCGCATTTCTTCTCGTGCGTTTTGTGCACCACGCTTCATTAATGCAGTCATGTCGATAGGATCGAGTAAAGACTCTTTAGCCATCAGGCAGGTTTTTTCGGCAGTTCCACCAACACCGATGCCCAGCATGCCGGGTGGGCACCAGCCAGCGCCCATGCTTGGAATTTGTTCGACAACCCAATCAACAATATTATCGCTTGGATTTAACATACCGAGCTTCGCTTTATTTTCAGAACCAAATCCTTTGGCAGCTACACGAAATGAAATTTTATTTCCAGGTGCTAGATTAAAATGAATCACGGCGGGGGTATTATCGCGGGTATTGAGGCGTTCACCGATTGGATCGCTAATAACTGATGCACGCAGTGGATTATCGAGATGCGTATAGGCTTTACGGACACCTTCGTTTATTGCTTCTTCAATCGAAAATGTATCTGCCCAATCAACCTGCATGCCGCACTCGACAAAAACAACTGCCATGCCAGTGTCTTGGCAAATCGGTCGCCGTCCTTCAGCGGCAAGGCGTGAATTAATTAAAATTTGTCGAATAGCATCTTTGGCAGCTGGAGATTCTTCAGTCAAATAAGCCTGATGCATGGCCTGTATGAAATCACTGCTATGATAGCAAGAGATATACTGCAGCGCATTGCAGATGCTGTGGCTGATTTGATCAAAGCTGATAGCTGCCATGTTCTTAATCTGCTGTTGTTGAGCCTATCTAACAGCAAAAAGATGCTCGATAAGAAACCTATGCAAAAAATGAATCGATTACTTGAGTAAGTCGTAATTGCCAATCCAGACAATTTCGTTGTTTTCGATATTGAGTAGCTTCATGTTGACTGAGTAAGTTCTCTTACCGGTGTCTCTGTCATCGTGTAAGCGAATCGATCCAGTTAAAAAGTAATCAGCACCTATTTCTCGGAACATTTTTTTCTTGGTTTCTAGAGAGGCGTAATTGTCTTGATCTCTTAGGTGTTCTCGAACTTTACGGCTGACATCTTTGTCGCTACTCACGCGCGTGCGATTTGAATTGAGGAGTATCTCCACCATCTTGTCAGTACAAATAGTAGAGTCGATGACTTGACCGTTGGTTTGGATGCTGATGTAGTCAATTTGCAGCATTGGTTTCTTTTGAGTATTTTGAAGGTGTTTTATAAGCCAATCACCTTCTAATATTTTTTTACTCATATCGATGGCTACCAGTTTGCTGTCTTCCGGCGTCCATTTGTTAGAATGTCTATGATCACAAGCAGTGAAGATGCTTAGGGAAATGATAATACAAATAAGTAAGCGCATGCAAAATTCCTTAGCTGAAATGTTGCATACGTGGCAATGAATGCTAGTGGGTCTTAAGTTGTTTAGGAACTATGACTTATCTTGTCTGTCCTATTTATAGACAACTTCATAATAGAGAGTTTTATCATTGGCCGTATCGATGCTGAATGTGCCTTTATTTATCGCAATGGTTTTATCGGTGCGTTGGCCATCTTGATTAAGGACATAAACCGTTGCTGTCTTCTTGTTTTTGAGTGAAATGTCTGCCTGGACTGGTTGCATAAGAATAGGTGGGCGGCCAATTTGAATAACTTTGCCATTACGAATTTGTTGTCCGCTTTGTTGGCAATAGGCCTGAACGGTAATCAATAAGCGTTTTGATTTCTTAATCGTTTTATCGGATTCTGCTGCTGAAACGAACACCAGGCCATAATCATTTTTTAAGTTTATACTGCAGTCATCAAACTCCTGTTTACTGTTAGGGACAAATCCAGCAACAGCTTGTGTGCCCTTGGTGTTGATGCTAATCCAGCCACCGGATTTAGGTGTATGCCAAGCCAATTCTCCAGTGCTTGATGTGATAGTGTTGCCGTTGATATGTGAGTTAATGCTCGGCTTTTTAAATGACTCAGATTTTTTTGTGAAGTCAACAACGACGCGACCAACGGCTAGGCAGCGTGGGTCAACATCACCAGCAAACGATTTCACGTCACCGTGTTGTGCGACTTTATCACTGAATGGTAGTGTGTGAGTAAAAATTTGTTCAGCAGAGACATTACGACGGGCAACGATGTCTGCTTCCGTCACATCACCACGGATAACCATGCGCGCGAGCGCTGGATAAATACCAAATCCCATTGGCGTTTGATTATTAAAAACTTTATTGTTATGTCCTTCATAAAAACCTTTGGTAAAGCCATGATGATTACTGGCAAAATGGAAGCTTACATCCCAGCCCTGTAAACCCATGCCATAGGCAGCGATAATGGTGGTATCAGCAGCAGCCCAGTGGTTGGGTTGAATGCTTAACCATTCGGAAAGCATAAATGGACGATCGGCAACTTGCTGAGATCCGGTCGATAATAATGCACTGCCGGGATTATTAAGCATCGTGATAGTATTCACATTAAAACCATTTTGAATATTATATTTACCAGTACCGCCCATGTAGTTATGGCGGTCAATAATACCATGTTCACGATCAGACATCAGGTTGGCATAATGACCGACACCGTTGCCGGCCTGCCAATTACCGCTGACGATACAGCCTTTAAAGCCTGCTTTGCGTATTGCTTTAGTCATTTTTGAATAGAAGGCGTTTTGCATATCATAGCAAAATGCCAGGGTGTCGAGCAAGCGTTTTCCTTGTTGTGGATGATTCAGGCGGTTCTCTAAAAACCAGGGATTTAAAGCAGGTACGATTGAATCTGCGGCAAGCGATTCTTGATCACGAAATTCAGGAAATGCATTGAGCGAGCCTGCTCCCCAGGCTTTTAACAATGCATCCTGTGATTTATATTTTTTCTTAAGCCAAGCGCTAAATTTCTTTGCCGCTATTTTACGATAGGTAGGCAATTTTTGCAATTTTGGTAGAGTGGTATAAAAAAAGATGTCTTCTTCGTTTTGAATTTCTATGTAAGCTAATGCTGGATCTTTAGCATAGGTTTTACCGGTGTATTTATTTTTATGGGTAATTAAATTCAGCATGGTTTCGATATGCAGGTCTTGAACATCGTCGGCAAACCAGACAGCGCCTTGCGTATTGCCGTTACCGGGACCTTTGAGTTCGTCATAGGCAATCAATTTCTTTTTGTCTTCAGGAAATATTTTCAAATCCCAGATAGGGGAGAAACCAAAATAGACACCGTTTTTCTTCATTTCGTTGGTGAAATAATCGAGGCGCTCGATGGCTGCAGGATCATAAACACTGGCGCTACTGCGGCTGCCGAGACCTTCCCAGCCTGGGTTGGTCATTTTATGTAAGCGTACAATATTGACGCCGTATTTTGCAAAAAATGCAGCAGCTTTTTTACCCTCTTCATGTTTGGGCCCAGTTTTCATGTATTCAACATTGGTTCCCCAGAATGTAATCGGAGTGCCATCTTCGAATTCAAGTTTGTCTTTGTTGTATTGTAAAAATCCATGTTGTCCCGCTGGTTTGTGCAACCATTCGTTCATGGCAACTGCTGATTCTTGTGTGGCATCGCTATGTGGGGTAAAGGCAAACCAATCAGAGGTGTCTTGTTGTGGGCGTTCCATGGCCGTTAGAACAGTGAATGCGCTAAGCAATAATAAAAAAATGCGAACAGACATGAGGTGCTCCTAGGAACGAGTGCTTTGTCGTGGAATAAATGATGCATGAATAGTTTCGTGGTGTTGGGCCTGGGCATCATCTAAACGTTGTAGGACGAGTGCGAGCGCCGCTTCACCAACATTTTGTAGTCCAAGGTCGATGCTGCTGACCGTTGGGTATAATTTATGTGCTAAAATATTATCGTAAGAAAAGACGCTGACGTCTTGTGGAATGTTTAATCGACGCTGATGCAATGCTGCTAAAACGCCAGGCAACATCGAATCATTAAATGCAGCTACGGCATCGTAGCTGTGTTCGTTGAGGTGTTGATTAACTGCTTCGAAACAACGTTCGGCGTCACCCCAATTCCATTCTTCACTGCTATAATTAACCAATAAATCTTGGCATTGGATAGTATGTGCTGCGCAACTTTGTTTTAAATAATGCCAACGATCGTTATCGATGCGTTGATGGTCTTCGCCTGGATGTACCCACAGTAGATTTTTTTTGCCTGATGCAGCTATCGCCGCCACTGCTTCTTCGGTCGCAGATTTTAAATTAGGAATTAAATCTGCGCTTAAGCGGTCGCGAACACAGGCATCGACGCTGACCTGCGGAATATCTAAATTAACAAATTCCGCCATGAGTCGTTCAGGATAAGCGGCGCGTAGAATGATAGCTGCGTCTATCTGACCTTGCTCATAAGCTTGCTTGAGCTTCGCCGCAGTGTCGAGGTGGAGGATACGTTGATTGTGCTCACGAGCGCTCTGATGAACTCCATCTATGAGACTCGACCACAAGTGGTCGGTGGTGCAGGAACCATGAATGAGGGCAATGCAGGCGCTGCGACCCTGGCGCAGAGAGCGGGCAGCGACATTGGTGGCATAACCGAGTTCTGCAGCGGTGTCGTGGATGCGCTGGGCTAGATCCTGCCCGACTCCAGCTCCGCCTTTAGCTTGGTTCAGGACCTTACTTACGGCTGAAACCGAGCATCCAGCTTCTGCAGCAACATCCTTTAAAGTGACTCTTTTGGCTGATATCATGAATATGTAACGTTACATGTAATTGTATGTGACGTTACATATCTAACATTTGACTTTTGATTCTAGAGCTCTCCTGGTCGCTTCCAGGAAACAATATCGTCGATGAAGAGCTTGCCGTCCTTGGCCTGGCTGCTGCTATATGGCTTATAGGTACTTGGGTCAGCGTCCCCAGAGTTCATCTCATAGATGCCGTTCTCACCAGCACTCCAGATCTGGAAGCTGCTGCGTTTGGGTGGCGCATAGCGTGACGGTCCTGTAGCCGGCCATCCCATCGGTGCTTTGAAATAGATGCTGTATGGTTTGTAAACCAGTGGCATGTCCCAGGCATCAACGATACACGTGGCTGTTTTGGGTGAGCTGCTGAGCACTGCTGTGCTGGCGGCGCTGTAGCTGATTTCTGATTCAAAGCCTCGCATATATTCGTCATTGGTCGCACTGAGTATTTCGCGTAGATCATGATTACGCGATGCGATCGTCTCGAGATTGGTGTCGGAAAAATCGGTGACCGCTAAGTGAAAGAGTGGATAGCGACCATTATCTCTTTCATACGTTATGACCGCTAATTCTAATTTCTTGATGCTCGCATCTGTTTTTACCATGTAAGCAGAACGTGGTGTTATGACCGCCATGATTAATGACATCAACAAGGCTATGATAGCGATGACAATGAGAATTTCGATTAAAGTAAATGCTCTACACATGCTGGCTCCTCACTAATATAAGACGCCCTGAGCCAGCTTATTTCATGTAGGGTTCCTCTACAGCAGGGATTCATCAATATCGATGACCATTAATCTCGGCATTTCATCAACGATAGCATTATAATAGAGGCGTTTGCCATCGGCGGACCACACGGGATGAGCGTGACAGACGTGGCCTGGTGGGTGATGTAACTGCCAGTCTACATTTGGAAAAGGCATTTCTTTAATTAATTCAGTAGACCCATTGCGTAGATCATGCAGATGCACGCGCATGACACCATCTTCAGTATACGTATAAGAATCTGTAGAAATTAACTGACCATTTGGGTGAACACAGGGATGGCCTTCGCAGTCTAATTGCACGAGCAGGCTTTTTTGACCACTGTCTTTTTCCCAATGAAATATTTTATTGGTGTGCTTATCGTCAAAGGCATAAATACCTGATGAATCGGGCATCCAATTCGGATGATGTCCAAACTCATCAATGAAGCGTAATTCACTGCCGTCGTCTTTTGCCGCTATGATTACTTTTCTGCGCGGTAAATCGGGATTCGCTTTGCGATGTTTCATGTTATCGAAAACAACAAACCAATCTCTACCATTAGGAGCCCACTTGGTGTGTTTAAAACCCATTAATTCAATCGGAACCTGGCTCATATCCATGTGTTGGCTAAGCAGTTTATAGGCTGTCTCGCGATCTAATAATTCGGTTAGCGTATTTGAATTTAAATCGACTAAATAACAGGCTTGTTCTTTTTCAGGTTCCAAATCGCGTTGACGCATATTTGCACTATGGGTCAGCGCGCGATGCGAGCCTTGATGAATGGTATCTACAGCGCCGCGAATTTTTTCTACGACTTCGCCCTTGGTGTTAGCGATGTGAATAAAACCATCTGCACAAAAAAAGATGTGCTCGTTATCAAGCCAGCCTTGGTTGGCTCCGCCATGGGCATTGCCAGCGCATTCTGAAACTTTTATCGGATCACTGCCATCAGCCCTAGCGAGCATAATGGTGCCGTGATTAAGCGGTTTGCCGTCAAAGGCAAAGAAGGTGACGTACTGGCCATCGGGGCTCTCAGGAATCACGTCGAAATAGGTGTGAATTGCAGGTAAATCACTGATTTGGCGAATCTGATGTTGAGTTTGTGTTTGCAGCATAGGGGCATCCATGTGGTTGAAGTTCATGGCAGTATACCTCGTGGGAATCTTGCTTATTTGACTATTGCGTCATTATCATAATACTTTTACGTCAGATGACCGAAGCCATTGTATTAGTCCAGCATCTTACTGAATCGATGATCTCAGCGATTAGTGCGTTTAATGAAGGGCATGCACGATGGCGTTTAATAGCCTTCAGCGATAATACGGTCGGTACCAAATCGATCCCGCTTAAACATGCACAGGGTGTTATCGCCTGTACCCGAAAGCAGCCTACCTGCGACATTTTAAACAAGAGTGGTGTGCCATGGATAAATATTCGTTATCCACAGCCAGGCATCCCGAGTGTTTATTGTGATCGCCAAGCGATTGGGCGAGTTGCTGCACAACATTTTTATGATTTGGGTTTTAGGGAAATTAAGTTTGCTGGCCCAGAAGATCCCGGAGTGCTTAAAGGAATTCGCAGTATAACGGGTCAGAAACGCATCGAGCGCGGTCCACATATGGGGCAAGCGCGTTTAAGTAAAAAATGGCTAAAATCTTTAACAAAACCCGCGGCAGTTCTCTGCCACAGTGATGGTCATGCTGTTGAATTGATCCATCATGCTCAGGAATCTGGACTTCGCGTTCCAGATGATGTAGCGATTTGTGGGATAAATAATAATCTTTTTCAGGTGCTCTGTGCAGCTGTGCCATTGAGTAGTGTCGATCCCAATATTCCGGAAATGGCAAGCACCGCAGCTCGTGCTTTATATAATTTTTTAGAAAAAGGTAAAAAAATTCCCCAGCGCATGGTGACCGCTCCACTTGGTATGATTGCACGGCGCTCCACTGATACATTTGCGGCATTAGATCCGGATGTGGCACTGGCACTAAAAATAATTAAAGATGGTTTGAGCGAAGGTATTCAACTGGAAGAAGTCTTAGCGCAGACTGGACTGTCGCGAAGTACATTGGAGCGACGTTTTCAGCAAGAAATGCATACGAGTCCTGGTGCCTATATCCAAGAACAGCGTTTATTGTTGGCGGCTAAGCTTTTGATCGAAAATGATTGGAACTGTGGACAAGTCGCCGTGCACTGTGGCTTTAATACGGCGAGTTATTTTTCACGGGCTTTCCAGCGTCGCTTCAAAGAGACACCGCAGAACTGGCGTCAAAAGCACTTGGAGTGAGACTAGCGCTATACTTTAAGTGTAATAATATCAAACGCTTAGACGTGACTTTTGGTAGATAAAGTTCGTCGTCACAATTGCATGCAATTGGGAGTTTTATCTGCTGATAACCCGTGTTACTTCAAACGTACCTATGGAGTGTCCATGCGACTTTTACTCATACTTATTTTAGCATTACCCATCAGTCAGCTCTGTGCTGAGGATTATGGCCTCGATGCCTACCATAAACATGCGATGTCGATGCTGAGCAACACGCGTGGCCAAGATGGTGAGCAATATGCATGGCGAGCCAAGTTTTATGCTGGCACCTATTGGAAGGGCTACTTGGTTTCGAAAGACACCCGTTGGATAGACGCAGCGATTGAACTTTACGATATGTATTTATCCAAAAATAAAAAAGATCCTGATGGTTATTATGGGACTTTTGGTGCTGGTTTGGGTAAAGAGAAGACGAAGGACTTCGCCTTTCACTGGGACACGGTTGTTGGTGATGCTATCGAGTGCATGCCGATTACCAAATTAGCAGAAATTATTTTAAGTGATGAAAAGCTCAAAGCTAAGTATGGCGATAAGGCTAATCACTATGTGCAATATGCACATAATATGTGTTACGAAAAATGGAATAAGCGTGGTTGTGCTTATGAAGATGCGTTCGGCTATATGAGCTATCATACCTATGAAAAACGTATGGATCCAAAGAAGATGGTCTGGGTTGATGGCGGCCAC